>JAOZLI010000265.1 GCA_029934915.1 Desulfocapsa sp.
ACAAATATTGCTGTAACACTTGCTGCTATCACAGGAACTAAACCCCCTTCCGGATCACACGGGGCAGCTTTACAGGAAGTCATGGATAATTTATGATTACGCAGTGCATGTATTCAGCCCCTGCGGGCGATAAATATTCTCGCTTGGCGTTAACAGAAATTGCCCACAGGTAATCGAGCAGGCCAGATGAAGGGCATACGCCCTCCGTTATTCCATGAGGTGAATGACCCCCGCAACTTCTTTGCTGAAATCGGTTAACAGCTGATTCAACGCCTTCACTATATGGCCGGATTCAAGTGATGGGCTTTCTGTATGCAAAGATGATTTCTTGCGTTGCAGTTGATTGTTGCGGCCATCGTTAATGCTCCAGAAAACAATTAATTCTGCCCGTCCTTCATTGCTGACATCAAAACGATGGACATCAACTATCAGTTGATAGTCGGTCTCTTCAATGTCACGGGTATCGTATTCATAAACATGTGGCGTTTCCAGCAACACAGATAAATTCACAAGCAAAACACGCTGAAAATTATCCTTCAGCGACTCTCCCCAACGACTATATTCCATGATAGAGAGTTCATTCTTCTCTGTTCGGGCAGAGAGTTGGGTGCGATCAAGGTATTCGGGTAAACGAACCGGGCCAATTGACAATTTAAGCTGTGTCACTGGTCGGGTGGTCACCGGTTCGGTTTCCGGCAAGGAACTCAGTAGATAAAAAGTCGAAGGCCTGCTTTTACCACAACCGGTAACACCGGCCAGCATCAGAAAGCATAATGCTACCATTGTACTCTTGTTCAAGATATTCATTCTCGGTTCTCCCTTCATCTTTTCCCCTTGAGCAAGGCCTCCGGATGGCGTTCAAGATAGTCAGCCAAAGAAGCCAGTGAGCGGGCTGCTGTAGTGATCTCGTCGAGCGAACGGTTCAGTTTCATCCTGGTGTCGGAGTGGTCGACTAAATCATCCACCGTAACAAGTGTTGCCTTGGCAGCATCCAGAGCCTTGATCAAACTATCTGAAGCAGGTTGCACTTCACCGTCTATATTCGTCAGTACTCTGGCAGCACTGTCCGTGGCACCAGTAAAACCGGATTCTGCCTTTTCAAGCAGCTCCAGAACGTCAGTAATCGCCTTTTCCAATTCTTTAGAAAAGGAATCAATCTTGCCGTCTACGTTTACAACCAGTCTATCTGCGTTGGCGGTTGTAGATTCAAGGTTAGAAAGAATCTGGTCAATTTTTTTACTGGCCAGCAAATGCTTTATACTTCCAGTAATCTCTTTTAAATCAGCAGCTATCTCCTGAATTGGTATGTTTTTAACCGTATTGGACAGCTCATTGATTGAAGATCTGATAGTCGGTATTTCCGGATAGTTGTTTTCGACACCCCTGAGCTTCAAAGGAGTGTCAGGCAAATAATCAAGCTGTATCATAAGCTGACCAGTAACGATGGACTGGAGGTCCAATTGAGCTCGCAGCCCAAGTTTGATCAGCCTGGGGAGTTGATCGATAATATGAGATTGCTGCCCCTTGGGAAGCTGAAACCTGTCCTCATCAATCTCAATAAATATGGGAATACTGACAGAGAATGTCTTTAATTCGGACTTCAGCACAATGGATTTGACCGATCCCACTTCCACGCCGCGAAACATTACAGGAGAACCAACATTCAAGCCTTTAACCGACTCCTCAAAGTGAAGAACAAACTGCTCTGTTTTCTTCCAGAAGGATCCACTACCAAAGAGAATTACCGCCGTCATCAATAACATTAAGGCAGTGATAACAAACCCTCCGATAGCAGTTGTACTTATCTTTTTAGCCATCTACGCATACTCCTTCACTGCTTGTTGAAACTGTTTCATCTTCGATATTCTCACCCCGTCGCAAAAATGTCTGGATTTTAGGATCCCGGTTTTCGGCAAGCATGGTATGCGGATTGCCTGTTGCGAGCATGGTACGACTCTCAGGATCAAGGAAAACAGAATTATTGCCAATTGCAAAGATACTGGCCAGTTCATGGGTCACTATCACCACCGTTGCATCCAGGCTGTCTCTCAATTCAAGAATTAGATCATCCAGACGCCGAGAACTCACTGGATCTAGTCCAGCTGACGGTTCGTCGAAAAAAAGAATCTTTGGGTCAAGTGCAATGGCTCGGGCAAGCCCCGCACGTTTGCGCATTCCACCACTGATTTCCGAAGGGTAGAATTCCTCGAATCCGGCCAGGCCGACCAGGGAGAGTTTTAAATCAATCTGGGCATCTATTTTACTTTTACTAAGATTGGTATATTGCTGTAGAGGCAGGGCTATATTTTCAGCAAGGGTCATAGAACTCCACAACGCACTACTTTGATATAGAATACCAAAGCCCTTCATCATTTTTTCTTTTTGTTCCTTTTCGCTATCCCACAGGCTAGCTCCGTTATAGAGAATTTTACCAAGAGCTGGCGATTTTAAGCCTATCATGTGTTTCAGCAAAGTGGATTTGCCACAACCACTGCCCCCCATGATGATAAAAATATCCCGCGGATTGATGGTGAAATTAAGATCACGCATAACCACGAAATCACCGTAGGCCATGGTCAGGTTACTGATGTTGATAGGTGCGTCAGATTGCATGATATAATAGCGCTTCCTTCAAATGCCCAATACGGCACAAAACATGATGATTATTGCAGTGGCAATAATTATAGCTACAAGGGAAGTGACAACTGCAGAGGTGGCTGCACTTCCAACGGCAGAGGCATCACGACCGCACTGAATTCCACGCAGGCACCCGGATAATGCAACAAGAATTCCGAAAACCAGCCCCATAAAAAGGCCTATGCTAAGATCACTTAACGAAACCGATGTTGTAACCCGGTTATAATAGGTCATGGGACTAATACCATAGAGCGTACAGGCAATAAGGCCGCCACCCAGTATTCCCATGAAATTGGCATACAGCGTGAGGAGGGGCATCATAATGGTTAACGCGAGCATACGAGGCAGCACCAGAAATTCCACCGGCGAGATGGCAAAGGTTTCCAGGGCATCAATTTCTTCATTGACCTGCATGGTTCCGAGTTGAGCGGCAAAAGCTGCTCCGGTTCGCCCTGCCATGACAATGCCGGTCATCACTGCCCCCATTACACGCACCATGGCGATGCCGACAAGATCAGCCACATAAACCTGAGCCCCAAACAGTTTCAACTGCAGGATACCAACAAAGGCCAGAATCAGGCCAAAAAGAAAACTGATTAACGATATAATCGGAACCGCTTCTGCTCCAGTATCCTGCAGAAACATCTTGAAATCATAGGAACGCAATTTGGCTTTGCCGGTCAGCAGTCGGCCAAGGGCAAGTGAGATTTCACCAACAAAGGATATCAACTCTCCGGTGGAACGGATAAAACTGATTACATCCTTACCTATACGATCCAGAAAGTATTCATGCTTCTCGCCCGAGCGAGCATCTTCCTTTCTCGGGACTGCCCTGGCAAGAGCAAGAAGTTGCTGCACCCCTTTTGGCAGGCCGCCTGCCTGCATTTTGATTCCCTCCTCTTGTAAACCTTCAGAAAGTTCGATCAGAAAAGTCAGAATGGAGCTATCCCAGTCGTTTAGACCTTCAGAGTTGAAGGAAATTTCTTTGGCAGAATGGGCACGAGCCTCCTCCAGTATAGATTTTGGTGCAGGAATGTCAGAGACCATCAACCATCTACCTTTAAGACTAACGGTAAGAAGTTTACCAGGTAAAGGACGACAATGGATGCTGGCGTGGGTCATAAGAGCAAAATTATTGTGTTAAATTACAAGAACATATAAAATGAA
>JAOZLI010000049.1 GCA_029934915.1 Desulfocapsa sp.
ATACGGAATTTTCGGCATAGACCGAAAGAGGCATGCCTTCAATGGGTGGAATATTTCCTACGATCACGCCAAAGCCAATGGGTACCAGGAGGAGTGGTTCGTAATCTTTGGTGATGGCAAGGTAAATAAAGATAATACCGATGGTGATCATCACCAGGTTGATCCATTCCAGGTGGGCAATTCCTGAGTTATTATAAAAACTAAGTAGATCCATTACTTTTTCTCTGACACTAAATTGTGTTCACATTTAAATTCGGAACGCAGTGCGTTCCGTTTTGCGGAAACGAACTCTGTTGCCTTATGACGTTTTATTTGATAACGATCAAAGCCTGACCCTGGCCCACAACATCACCCTCGCTGACAAGGATTTCCTGTATGGTTCCGTCCATGGTAGCGGTGATGCTGTTTTCCAGTTTCATGGCTTCCAGGACCAGAAGCTTCTGGCCGGTGCGCACTTTTTCTCCAAGGGCGACAGATATGGAGATAATTTGTCCTGGAATGGGAGTAACGATACTTCCTGAACCGGCTTTTGTCGTGGGGGAGGTGCTAGGTAGAGCAGCAGAAGTTGCAGAGGGTTGCACTGCGGAAATAGCTGCTGCTGGTTCACCGGTTGGCAGAGGGCTGAGACTTGCAATGGTATCAATATGGACGACATGTTGTGTGCCGTTCACTTCAGCCAGTACTGCATCATCGGTAACATCATTAATAACAACGGTGTAGCTGTTGTTGTTGATTTTAAGTTTATATTCTTTCATTATTTTTTTATAAATTCCAACGGTTGGGGAGTTTTCTGCTGTTTAATGAGTGCATGCGCCCGGAAGCCTGCCAGGGAGATTCCATATCGCCATGACTCTTCCAGGTTATTTTTTCATCTCCGTCCGGAAAGTTGTTGTGAAGATGCAGGGCGGTGGCAATGGCGAGGAGAATCTCTTCCTCCTCATCTTTGTTTGCCGCAGGACTGTCAAGCGCTTTAAGGTTTTTACGAGCTCCAAGCTGTAAAAGTTTCGGCAGCAATACTATATAGAGGGCGATGATCAGTAATCCAGCGAACACCAGTCCCATGCCCATCAGGGAAAACTGCAGAGCATTGAAATCCGGTCTCAAGATATTATGTAAACCAATATTTGTAAAAGACATATTGTTCTCGTTACAGAGGGATATTCCCATGTTTTTTCATGGGGTTGGAGTCTCTTTTGTTTTGCAGCATGCCAAGGGCTTTTACAATACGAAAGCGGGTTCTTGCCGGTTCAATAATATCATCGACATACCCTCGCCTCGCGGCAACGTATGGATTTGCAACGGCTTCCTGGTACTCTGCCTCTTTATCAGCTAGAAATTTTGCGGGATCTTCCTGCTTTTGGGCTTCTCGTCCATAGAGCACACCAACCGCACCTTTGGCACCCATCACCGCAATTTCGGCACCCGGCCAGGCATAATTGATATCTCCCCGCAGATGTTTGGAAGACATGACGCAATATGCTCCACCATATGCTTTTCTGGTAATTACAGTAATTTTGGGGACAGTTGCCTCGGCGTAGGCATAGAGCATTTTGGCACCATTTCTGATAACACCACCATATTCCTGCACTGTACCCGGTAAAAATCCGGGAACATCCACAAAGGTAACCACTGGGATATTAAAACAATCACAAAAACGAACAAATCGTGCTCCTTTTATCGACGAATCAATATCCAGTACTCCAGAAAGATGCAAGGGTTGATTCCCTACAATACCAACTGCTTTGCCATCATATCGTGCAAAACCAATAATCAGGTTAGGGGCAAAATCTTTTTTGATTTCAAAAAAATCACGATTATCGATGCTGGCCAGGATAACCTCTTTCATATCGTAGGGTTCGCTTGCACTCTCGGGGATTATAGCATTTAATTCTTCGGCCCGACGTTCGGCAGGATCCTGAGTGGGGATCATGGGTGGGTTTTCCACGTTGTTCTGCGGAAGAAAAGAGAGCAGCTTCTTCACATACTCCACACAGTCAAGCCCAGATTCTGCTGCATAGTCAGAAACGCCGCTACGGGATGAGTGCATATCAGCACCGCCCAGTTCTTCGACGGTGACATCTTCATGGGTGACAGATTTAACAACTTTGGGGCCGGTGAGAAACATATAGGAGTTGTTTTTGACCATGGCTATAAAGTCGGTAAGGGCTGGAGAATAGACAGCACCTCCAGCGCAGGGACCAAAAATTGCAGAAATCTGTGGAACGACTCCGGAGGCCATCACATTACGAAGGAAAATGTCGGAATATCCAGCCAATGATTCGATGCCCTCCTGAATTCGAGCGCCTCCAGAATCATTCAGGCCGATAATGGGTGCGCCATTTTTAACGGCCAGATCCATTATTTTGCAAATCTTTTCGGCAATGGTTTCGGAAAGCGAGCCACCAAGAATGGTGGGATCCTGAGCGTACACATATACTAACCGGCCACTCACGGTGCCATATCCGGTGACTACCCCATCGCCAGGAAAGACTTTCTTTTCCATCCCAAAAGAATGGCAGCGGTGGGTCTTAAACATATCAAACTCTTCAAAAGAACCGGGGTCGAGCAGGGTGTCGATGCGTTCTCTTGCGGTCATTCGGCCTTTGGCATGTAGCTTTTCTATGCGTTCTGTACCACCGCCAAGTCTGGCTTCTGCCCTTAGTTCCATGAGTGTATCAAGAGGAGTGCTCATTGTTTTACCTCGCTGCAGAATTCGGTGAGAAGACCGTGGCTGGATTTTGGATGAAGAAAGGCAACCTGTTTGTTGCCAGCACCGGTAAAGGGTGTTTCGTGGATTAGTTTACAGCCCTGCTCTTTGGCATTAGCCAGTTCCTTTTCAATGTTTGAGCTCTGGTAGGCTACATGATGCAATCCTTCTCCACGCTTTTGCAGGAAGCCGGCAATAGGGCTGTCGTCAGATGTTGGTTCAAGGAGCTCAATATGTGTCTCTCCAAGGACAAAGAATGCTGTGCGCACTTTTTGTGAGGCAATCTCTTCTTCTTTTTCGCAGGTAAGGCCCAGAATATTTTCGTAAAATTTTCGGGCTTCGGCAATTGAATGGACTGCTATTCCTAAATGATCTATTTTTTTTAGCATAAATTTAGTACCTTCTCGATGAATTTCGATAATGAAAAACAAGAAAAGTGTTTTTGTTTTATTGTGTTATAAGAGAAAGTTCATAACGCTTGGTCAGGCAGCAAGGTTGTGATACTACACACTTTATAGCTTTGAACTTTCTACTTTCAACTTGCGGGCTTGTCCGCTTTAGTCTCTATATTCTCCGAAAACATCTCGTAGCACGGAACAAATCTCACCAAGGCTGGCATATTCACGCACTGCTCCAAGGATAGGTTCCATTAAGTTGGCTCCCGTGTCTGCAGCTTGTTTCAGTTCGGCAAGCCGATCGTCCACAGCGTTTTGATTCCGTTGTGCCCGAATGTCCTGTAAGCTCGCAACCTGAGTATCTTCGACCTTTGGATCTACTCGAAGCAGCTCGGGCTTTTCTTCTTTATCAATCTGAAACTTGTTTACTCCAACGATAACTCGCTCGCCAGATTCAATTTCCTTTTGGTAGTCGTAGGATGCCTGTTCGATCTGGCTCTTTATAAAGCCGTTTTCAATGCAGCTGACAACGCCACCGGAATCATCAATCTTGGCGATAAGTTCCTCGGCGGCAAGCTCTATGGAATCAGTAAGTTGTTCCATATAATACGATCCGGCAAAAGGGTCAACTGTATCAGCAACACCAGATTCATGAGCAATGATCTGTTGCGTCCGTAATGCTGTACGTACTGAGTCTTCTGTGGGAAGGGACAACGCTTCGTCACGGGAGTTGGTGTGCAGGCTTTGTGTTCCGCCAAGGACAGCTGATAATGCCTGTAGCGTGACGCGTACGATATTATTGTCGATCTGTTGGGCTGCAAGAGAGCTGCCAGCAGTTTGAGTATGAAAGCGCATCATCATGGAAGCTGGCTTTTTCGCCTCAAAACGGTTCTTCATAATTCTTGCCCAGAGCCGTCTTGCCGCTCTGAATTTGGCCACCTCTTCCAGTAAATTGGAGGAGGCATTAAAGAAAAAGGCAAGACGTCTGGCAAAATGATCTATCTCAAGTCCAGCATCCAATGCAGTCTGCACATAGGTGATGCCATTGGCCAGTGTAAAAGCCACTTCCTGAGCTGCTGTGGAGCCTGCTTCTCTGATATGGTAGCCGGAGATGGAAATGGTATTAAAGAGCGGCATGTTAGCACTGCACCACTGAAAAATGTCGGTGATTAAGCCTAAAGATGGCTGTGGCGGAAATATATAGGTACCCCTTGCCACATACTCCTTTAAGACATCGTTCTGGATGGTGCCCCGCAGTTTGCTGGCCTCAACTCCCTGCTTTTCGGCCACCACAATATACATGGCAAGAAGGACAATGGCAGGAGAGTTGATAGTCATGGAGGTGGATATATCAGCAAGTGGAATGTCAGCAAAGAGCATTTCCATATCGGCTAAGGTGTCGATTGCTACGCCAACTTTACCAACTTCACCGAGAGACATGGCATCATCAGAGTCATATCCGATTTGCGTGGGGAGATCAAAGGCCACGGACAGGCCTGTGGTTCCCTGATCGAGTAAATAACGGTAGCGTTTGTTTGATTCAGCAGCACTGGAAAATCCTGCATATTGACGCATGGTCCAGAATCTTCCCCTATACATGGTGGGCTGTACGCCGCGGGTGTAGGGGTATTGGCCTGGAAAACCAAGGTGCTCGGTATAGTTGTCGTCAATTTCTACAGGAACTGCGAGACGGGGTACTTCTGCCTCACCGTGGAGAGTAAACTCTTCCTTGCGTTCCGGAAAACGGTTCAAGCTGGCAGCGAGCTCGTTTTCCTGCCACTGGTTGTATTTTTTTTGATTAGCCATTGGGTGTATTTGCTATAAGTTGTTGTGCACGGATACGTGGATCTGTCTGTTGTGGGTTGCTGTCTTTTTTCAGTTGTTCTGTAAAACGCGGCCTGAGTATTTCAAAGATCCAGTCCAGGGTTTCGCTATCCAGAGCCTCATGACGGCGCTTTGTTTTTATGCTGTTTGTCTCAATATATGCTTCAAAGCTGTGAAGAGAATCAATAAGTTTCTTGATACCACTGTTTTCGGACGCGATGGTCTCTAAAACTCGTGGGATATTGCTTTCTTCTTCCTTTTGGACAAATATCTGCTGCATTTCCATGCGCAGTGCGTCAGCTCCAGGCAGATCATATTTATTGACCACTAGAAAATCCGCAACCTCAAGAAGGCCAGCTTTCATGGCCTGTATATCATCGCCAAAACCTGGTGCCAAGACCATAATAGTGATATCAGCAAGGCGTATAATATCCATCTCCGACTGTCCGACCCCCACCGTTTCGATAAGAATCACATCGCAGCCTGACGCTGCCATAATGCGCACGGTGGCACCAGCTGAAGCACACAGGCCGCCCAGGCGCCCACGTGTGGCCATGGAACGCACAACAACATCTTTGTCGAGTGCATGTTCCATCATCCGTATCCGGTCACCAAGCACAGCACCTCCACTGATGGGAGATGAAGGATCAATGGCGACAATTCCCACCCGTTTGTTACGCCTGCGGAGTTCGCTAATCAAACTGGAGGTGAGTGTCGATTTACCGGCACCGGGTGGGCCGGTAATACCAAGCACCAGGGCGTTTTCTATTCGTTTAGGATCAAGTCCTGCAAGAATTTCAGCAGCATCACTCAGGTTGTTTTCCACCACTGAGATGGCTCGTCCTATGGCTCGTGGATCTTGCTTTGTAATGCCAGTGAGAAGTGTGTGGCTACTGTTCACAGGCATCGCTGAAAGACTTGATTATGGTGGCAGCAGGGGTGCCGGGAGTGAAAATTGCCTTCATGCCTGCAGCAAGTAGGGCTTCCATATCTTCATCGGGAATAACTCCTCCACCAAGTACGGGAATATCAGCAGCTCCACGGGCTTTCAGTTCCTTAATAACCTCTGGGAAAAGTCGCAAGTGCGCACCAGACAGAGATGAAAGTCCAATGACATCCACGTCTTCCTGGATGGCGGTGGCTGCAATCTCTGCGGCAGTTCTTCGTATACCCGTGTAAATAACTTCGAATCCTTCATCACGTAGAGCACGGGCAATGAATTTTGCGCCACGGTCATGGCCATCGAGGCCCGGTTTGCCTATTAGTACTCGGTATGGAGTTGTCATGAGATTAGATTGATTGTGTTGTTGTATAATCAGAAGATTAAAAGAGAACCGCAGAATATTGAACAAGGAATGTCGAACCGCAGAAGTGAAAATACTTCGACATTCGACATTTCTTGTTCGTCATTCGATATTCTCTTTTTGTTGTTGTCTTTAACTAAAAACCCTTTTACAGAGTGCACCCAGATCACCAAGAGACTCACAAACATGAATCCCATTTTCCCGCATGGCCGTGAGTTTAGCCTCAGCCGTGCCCTGACCATTGCTGACAATGGCACCGGCATGTCCCATACGTCTGCCGGGAGGTGCGGTGAGTCCTGCAATAAAACCCACTACCGGTTTGGTCATGTTGGCAGCGATCCAGGCAGCAGCCTCTTCTTCGGCATTTCCACCGATTTCGCCTACCATAACCACGGCTTCTGTTTCAGGATCATCCTGAAATGCACTGAGGCAGTCAATAAAATCAGTACCGTTGATAGGGTCGCCACCAATGCCAAGGCAGGTGGTTTGTCCAAGACCCTGCTCCGTTAGTTGGTGTACAACCTCATAGGTGAGGGTACCAGAACGTGACACCACACCAACAGGGCCACCGGGAGTATGAATGGGGCCGGGCATAATACCGATTTTACAGGCACCGGGAGTGATGATACCCGGACAATTAGGACCAATAAGCCGACTTGTTGTACCGGCCATGCCGTTTTTCACACGCAGCATGTCCATAACGGGGATTCCTTCCGTGATACAGACTATCAGATCAATTCCAGCATCCACAGCCTCCAGAATCGCTTCTGCAGCAAAGGGTGGTGGCACAACAATCATGGTGGCATTTGCCCCGGTTTTATCAGCGGCTTCGGCCACACTGTTAAAAACAGGGATACCATCAACTTCCTGGCCACCTTTCCCAGGCGTTACTCCGCCCACAATATTGGTTCCATAGTCCTGGCACTGTCCGGTATGAAAACGACCTTCTTTGCCAGTGATGCCCTGTACCAGCACCTTTGTTTCATTATTAATAAAAATAGCCATAAGTTAGTTCTCAAATTCAGATTCTAAGGGACTGGTAAGCTGCAGGGGGTCACTACTCATCAGTACAGTTGGTGCCATAGGAAGAGCCTCACTGTCCATGGTCTGCACCGCTGGAACCTCCACCCTGTTACGTAAAAACTCGCTGGCATCTTTGCAAAAATCAGTGAAAATCCCATCGACCCCCACGGTGAAATATAAAAATTCAAGTTCTTCCTCGGGGTTGAGCGTAAAGGGAAGCCGTGACGTGTCGTCTTGTTGGACGGGAAAAGTGAAGATCATTGTATCGAGCTTCTGTGCGTTAGTGACAAAGTTCTCAAGAAGGAGTTTTTTCTGCGCATCCACCAGCATATATTTGGGGATTGCAATGGCTGTAACGGATCTTGCCAGGGCATGCAGTCCGGTGTTACTGAAAATCCAATCGTAGTTGTAGCTATGATATTCTCCCCACTCCTCAACCATATTTTGCTGGCCATCGGCTGTGTCTACAAGCTGCACAAGTTTAAGTGTCATTTCTTTTTGGGGGAGTAGTTCCTTTTTTATGCGTTGCAATTCATCAACTTCATAACTGAGCAGGAATGTGTCCGCGTCTTGTCCGTTGTAGCCATATTGCTGAAGAATTGTCAAAACTGCTGTGGTCAGGTCCCTCTTTTCTTTCCTGTGCAGCCAGGGTTTTACGAGCTCCAAGGCGATGGTGATAGATCGATTTAAACTTTTTTCAAGACTTCGAAGGAGAGCCAGTTGTTCTTGCAAGGTGGTGATCTCGAAACGGGGGTGGAGATCAGCAGGAAATCGACGCTTTGGATCGGTCAAGGTGAGTTGCTGAACTTCCTCAAGCGTGAAATCAAGAACGTAATAGTGCTGATCTTCCCGGATTCTCGCAGGAAAAACCTCGGCCACATTGCTGCCATATTCAAGAAATGGGGAAGAAAATACAAGAACCTCACCGTCTCCGGTCAGTACCAGATTCATCTTGATGATATCTGCTTCCATGGCCACTGCCAGCGTGGTGGCGGGAAGATTGTTTTCCATCAGGTAGCCGGATGCACCGCCATTGGCAATAACCAGCTTGGCAGAACTCTGTAGAGGCACAAGGAGTACGCTAAACAAAAATAGTGAAAAAAAGAGACGATTTCGCATGATTTTTTTTAATTTACAAGTATAGGAAAATTCATTTTTTTAAATAATCTTAAAGATGAACATCAAAAGACAAAGACGAATATCGAATGTCGAACAAGAAATGTCGAACCGCAGAAGGAAAAAACTTCAAGCAGTCGTCTTTTATTCCAATCGATATTCGACATTTCTTGTTCGACATTCGATATTTTCTTTTTTAAATCGCAGCAATAAGTTCAGCCGCATGTCGAAGATCTTTGGCACTAGTGAGCCTGAGATCCGATTCGGCCAGAATTCTACGGCCCTCTTCCACATTCGTACCTTCCATCCGCACCACCAGCGGCAGCGTCAGGCCAACCTCTTTAGCAGCAGCAACTACGCCTTCTGCCAGGATATCACAACGGAGGATCCCACCGAAAATATTAATAAAAATCCCTCGTACATTAGGATCATCCAAAATAATCTGAAAACCTTTCTTGACCATTTCGGCACTAGCGCCGCCTCCAACATCGAGGAAATTGGCCGGTTCCACACCCGCCTGTTTGATAAGATCCATGGTCGCCATGGCAAGTCCTGCACCATTGACCATACTGCCGATGGTACCTTGCAAACGAATATAGTTTAAACCCTGGGCCGCCGCCGCCACTTCCAGCGGATCCTCTTCGCTGGTGTCGTGCATTGCTTTAATATCAGGATGGCGGAAAAGACTATTGGAGTCCACGTCCATCTTGGCATCCAGTGCCATGACTTGTTCGTCGTCGGTGATAACCAGCGGATTTATTTCCACCATAGAACCATCATACTGAGTGAACAGATCGTAGAGTTTTTTGAGAAGCCCTGCAAAGCCTTTAGCCACAACACCACTTAGTTCAAGACCAAAAATCAATTCTCGAATCTGATAGCCCTGCAGGCCAAGCAATGGGTTGACATGCACTTTAATAATACGCTCAGGGGTTCTGGCAGCCACCGTTTCGATATCCATTCCACCGTCCTGGCTGGCGATTATTACGATACCACCACGATCCCGGTCAATAAGTATGGAAAGGTAAAGCTCTCTAGCAATGTTTACCCCCTGCTCCAGAAGAATGGTCTTAACCTCTGTTCCTTTTTCTCCTGTCTGCTTGGTGACAAGTTGCATGCCAAGGATTTTGTCCGCTGCTTCCTTGACTTCTGCTTCAGTTTTACCAAGGATCACACCACCGCCTTTACCACGACCACCGGCAAGTATTTGGGCCTTTACGGCCACCGGCATGGTCATTCCCGAAACAAGCGAAGAAATTTCTTCCTTTGATGTACAGATTTTCCCCTCAGGAACAGCAATTCCGAATTTTTGGAAAAGTGCTTTGGCCTGGTATTCGTGGATTTTCATGTTTTAGGATATCCCATTCCCTGCAGCGCACTGGTGATTTCATCAAGACTTGTGGGGTCATCAATGGTGGATGGCATTCTGTATTCTTTGCCATTGGCAATGGAACGCATGGTCCCACGCAATATCTTACCCGATCGTGTTTTGGGCAGACGATTCACCCCTGATGTTTCACGGAGGCAGGCTATTGGGCCAATTTCTTCCCTGATCATTCGTACAAGGTCTGCTTTGATATCCTCAGAATCACGTTCAACACCTTCCTTCAGCACAAAAAGCCCCAGGGGAAGCTGCCCTTTTAACTGGTCGTCCGTACCGATGACAGCACATTCTGCAACATCGGGATGGGTGGCAATGACCTCTTCCATGGCGCCTGTGGATAAACGATGTCCTGCAATATTGATGACATCATCCATGCGACCCATGACAAATACGTATCCATCCTTGTCGATATAGCCGCCGTCACTGGTTTCGTAGTAGCCTGAAAAGGTGGTCATATAGGATGAAAGAAAGCGATCCTCATTGCGCCACAGAGTGGCAAGGGTTCCTGGAGGCAGGGGCAGCTTGATAACAATGTTCCCCTCTTCTCCTGCCGGAAGTTCTTCACCAGCATCATTTACAACACGCACATCATATCCGGGCACGGGCAGAGTAGGAGACCCGGCTTTTACCATTTTTTCTTCAATACCACGGCAGTTTCCTACAATGGCCCAGCCGGTTTCTGTCTGCCACCAGTGATCAATGATGGGAACATGAAGAAGATCTGAAGCCCAGTGGTAGGTGTCAGTGTCGAGGCGTTCACCCGCAAGATAGAGGGCTTCAAAAGAAGACATGTCATACTTCTTGATGAGTTCTCCGTTCGGATCCATTTTTTTGATGGCCCTGAATGCGGTGGGAGCAGTGAAGAGTGTTTTGACTTTATGTTCTGAAATCACCCGCCAGAAAGCACCTGCATCGGGTGTACCGATGGGTTTTCCTTCGTAGATAATGGTGGTGGCACCCTTGAGGAGCGGGCCATATATAATATAGGAGTGCCCAACAACCCAACCCACGTCAGAAGCTGACCAGAAGACGTCTCCGGCATCAATGTCATAAATATTTTTCATGGACCAGTGGATGGCCACAGCATGTCCGCCGTTGTCACGCATAACCCCTTTGGGCATGCCCGTTGTGCCCGATGTGTAGAGAATATATAGCGGATCAGTAGCCGCCACTTCCACACAATCTGCAGGTTCGCTTGTTTTTATCAGCTCCTGCCAGTCGATGTCACGGTCAGCCTGCATATCAGCCTTGACCACATCACGTTGGAAAATAATACACTTTTCCACCTGGTGATCACTCTGTTCAAGGGCTTTATCAATGAGTGGTTTGTAGGCAATGGTTTTTTTTCCTTCAACTGCCCCAGAGGCGCTGATAAGTACTTTAGGTTTGGCATGGTCAACACGAATGGCAAGTTCACTGGCAGCAAATCCACCAAAAACTACAGAATGTACAGCGCCAAGTCGTGCACAGGCCAGCATGGCAACGGCTGCTTCTGGAATCATGGGCATATAAATGACTACGGTATCACCCTTTGTTACTCCCTGTGCTTTCAGGCCACCGGCAAAGAGGGCTACATCGTTCTGCAATTCTTTATAGGTGATTTTACGAATGGTATCTGTCACAGGAGAATCATATATGATGGCGGTCTGGTCGCCACGGCCAGCTTCAACATGACGATCCACAGCATTATAACAGGTGTTCATAGTGCCACCCGCAAACCAGCGGTAGAAAGGTGGGTTGGAAGCGTCCAAAACCTTGTCCCATTTCTTTATCCAGTGGATGCCTTCTGCAGCCTTGGCCCAGAATTCCTCTGGCTGCTCAATGGACTGCTGAAATAATTCGTCGAACTGTGACATGTTTTTACCTCACGTTTAAGGGATAAAAAAGATCCCTGATTACTAAGTTATCGGTTCTTTTGCTGGAGCTGCAATACCCTGCCAAATCATATTAAACATTACATCTGTCTGGCTGGAGAGTGTCTCCTTTTGCCCTCTTTGTACCCACATCATAAAGCTGCGTTGTACAAATCCCATCATAAAATCCAAAAGGATACGGGTGTCTACTTCATCGTTTAAGATACCTTCTTCCTGTCCCTGTCGCAGCACATCCATAAGGATATTGAACATCCTGCGCTGTTCAAAACTGTCATCCCCCATCCACGTTTTCATGGGAAGGGTGAGGAAGATGATCTTTGCAAAATCATCGTGGCGTTCATAGTAATCCAGCTGCAGCCAGAATATTTTACGAAGTTTCTCCTTGAGGTCAGCAATACCCTGCAGGTGGT
>JAOZLI010000598.1 GCA_029934915.1 Desulfocapsa sp.
GATGGGGATATCTTTGGCGGTATTATTCTGTCCATGATCGATGAAGCAGCTGCAGTGGAAGCACAGCGCCAGGGGCATCACCGATATGTGACCATTGCCATGGATTCGATTCAATTTCATCGTCCGGTACGGGTGGGGGATATTGTCAGCCTCTGGTGCCAGACCATTAAAATGGGAACCAGTTCTCTGCAGATTCATATTGATGTGCTGGCAAATCCCAGGCGCAGCGATGAGGAGTATAAGGTAACAGAGGCCAACGTGACCATGGTGGCCATTGATGAAAATCGGAAACCTATCCCTATTCATTCGTGAACATAATGAGACGTAAAGACAAAGAAATCACAGATCCTTCCCACATTGAAAAGATACTGGAACGGGCACAGGTCTGTCGCTTAGCGATGGTTGATGGAAGTCGACCCTATATTGTACCCCTTTCCTTTGGCCATGCCGGTGATTGTCTCTATTTCCACAGTGCCCTGCAGGGTAGGAAAATTGATATCCTCCGTAGCAATCCGGAGGTCTGCTTTGAGTTCGATTTGGTGGATGCACTCATAGAGAATGACAAACCCTGTAACTGGAGCGTTAAATATCAGTCTGTGATTGGATTTGGAAGGGTGGAGTTTTTGGAAGATCCCGACGTAAAGCGGGATGCATTTCGTATTATTATGGCGCACTATTCCGGGCAGGAGTTTGCCTTTTCAGATGAACAATTACGATCCGTTGCAATGTTTAAAGTGAGAATGGCAGAAATCAGTGCCAAACAATCAGGATTTTGAGTGAATCTTAAGGAGATGACAAGATGGCGAAAGTAGTAGAAATTGATGAAGAAGAATGCGTTGGTTGTGAGACATGTGTTGAACTTTGTCCCGATATTTTCGGATTCAATGAAGATGACGAAAAAGCCTATGTTAAATTGGCTGAAGGTGGTGACGAAGATTGCATCGACGAGGCTATGGGCTCTTGTCCCGCTGAATGCATAAGCTATGAATGATGGCCTTGTAAAAAGACCCGCTCACCATGAAGTG
>JAOZLI010000599.1 GCA_029934915.1 Desulfocapsa sp.
CTCTACGGGCTGGTCAGCACCGACGCTTCCTATCAATTACGGGATATGGTACTTGCCAATCCTTCCATTGTGGGTCAAACACAAGCGGTCTGGGTTCTGGCCGATGACGATGTGGACATGCTGATGAAGGGCTACATCGACCGCACACTGCCCGAATCGGATAGACGCATGAACGATATGCAAATAGGCTGGATTGATCAGTTTATTGCGCAGGATCGCATCAAATCCAGATTTAATATCGGATTTTTCACCAATGGTGACTCACGGGAACCAGAATCAGCCGGCATCATGGGAGCGGCCATGGGTTCTTTTTACATGTTGGCCATCACCTTGATTTTATCACTTCCCATCGGTATTGGTGCTGCCATTTACCTTGAGGAATTTGCAGTAAAAAACCGAATTACCGACATAATAGAAGTGAACATTAATAATCTTGCGGCAGTTCCTTCCATTGTTTTCGGGCTTCTGGGACTGGCTGTTTTTCTAAACTTCTTCCAACTCCCGCGTTCAGCACCCCTAGTTGGTGGTCTTGTCCTCTTTCTTATGACCCTGCCAACCATCATTATCACCAGCCGGGTGGCACTGCAGTCTGTGCCGCCCTCCATAAGAGAAGCAGCGTTGGGCATAGGTGCATCTAAGATGCAGGCTATTTTTCATCATGTACTCCCTCTTGCCATGCCGGGAATGCTCACCGGGGCGATCATTGGAATGGCAAGAGCATTGGGTGAAAGTGCACCGCTGTTAATGATTGGTATGGTAGCATTTATAGTGGATATTCCTTCCGGGATCACCGATCCGGCCACTGCCCTTCCGGTACAGATATATCTTTGGGCTGACAGCCCTGAACGGGCATTTCTGGAGAGGACCTCTGCTGCCATTATGGTGCTGCTCACTTTTCTTGTCTTGATGAACGGAACAGCTGTGTATTTGCGTAATAAATTTGAACGTCGGTGGTAATTTATTCTTTTGATCAAAACAAAACGGAACCCTAACGGTTTCCTAATAATGTTCTGATAGGGTGC
>JAOZLI010000050.1 GCA_029934915.1 Desulfocapsa sp.
GTTACACTGCCAAACTCAAGAATCAGCTCAAGGCTCCCGGCCAACACCAGAAGAAAGGCAAATGTTGACAAACAGAGAATGGCAGACACAGGAATGGCATGAATCTGCTTGGCAAAGAGTTGGGTCAGATAGCCATCTTTAGCAATAACTGCCATGAGTCTTGAGGCGCCAAAAAGTGTTCCACTGATAGCATATGAGGCAAAAGTATAGGAATAGAGAGCCAGAGTACTGATATAGCCAAATATGATCCACCAGCCGATAAGAGCTGCAGCAAAATGAGCATCTGGATAGGTTCATTTATAAAACGAGTATGTGGCCCCCTCATATTTATAATAAACAGCCAGTTTGACATATGAATAAGCGGCAAGAGCGGCAATCATTCCTCCAAGGGCTATGGCAATGAGCTCAGGAAGCGCAAGCGCCTTGTTTCGTTTTCTGTGAATACAGTGGCTATGATTGTTCGTGGACAGCATTCATTTTTCCTGGTGTAAGGCCGCTTTATTACCATCCTCTCTCTATAAGGATCTTTTTTATTTCATCCTGAGAATTCCTTTCCAGAACAAGTAACCTCTTTTTCTTAGCTTCACCGATTTTTTTCAATAATCCCCCAATATCAACCGGTTTTTCTAAAAAGTCTTCAGCACCAAGTTTCATAGCCTCTATACCGCTATGTACCGTGCTAAAAGCAAAAAACGTTTTGACATACACTCTCAAAAGCCTCAGAATGATGTAATGAATAAAAACCCCCATCAACTATAATTCGGAGAATGTATGACCTGTAGCCCCAAACTGTTTTCCTGGATGAATGAAATCAGACAACATCTGCACCAAAACCCGGAACTTTCTTTCTATGAAACCGAGACAGCTACCTATATACAAAACAAGCTGCAGAGTATCGGCATCCAATCCACTGGTGGAGTTTCAGGCACGGGCGTACTTGCAGAAATTGGCCCCTCCGACACAAAACTCACCATAGGGCTCCGGGCGGACATGGATGCTCTTCCCATCACCGAAGAAACTGGACTGTCCTTTGCGTCCGACAAACGTGGCAGCATGCACGCATGCGGTCATGACGGCCATGTGGCCATGCTCCTGGGTGCTGCCTCTTTGCTTCAACAGATGGATCTTACACATCGTATCCGTTTTCTTTTTCAGCCTGCCGAGGAAAAGGGAAACGGAGCACAGAAAATGATTGAAGCAGGTGCAATTGACGGCCTTGAAGCAATTTTTGCCGGACATATCGATACCCATTATGAAACAGGTTCTATAACCGTTGATGAAGGGATTATCTGTGCCTTCGCGGATCCCTTTACAATCAGGATCCATGGAAATAGTGGTCATGCCGCCCGTCCCCACGAAACAAAGGATGCAATCGTTGCGGCCGCTGGATTAATAACATCCCTGCAATCGCTGGTTGCCAGAGAAGTTGACCCAAACCATGCAGCGGTGCTCAGCATCGGAAAAATCCAGGCCGGTGAGATACACAATGTCATTGCCGATAACGCAATACTTGAGGGTACCATTCGCAGCACTCATCCGGATGCCAGGAAGCGTATGCTCGCAGGCCTTAAACGCATGGTTAATGGCAATGCCTCTTTGTATGACGTACGTACTGAGCTCGTTTTTCTAGACACACTGCCTGCAGTTATCAACCATAAACTGGCAACAACTGTGGCCCGGGATGCGGCAGCAACAATTGTCTCTAAGGAGAATGTCATATCCCAGGGGCCATCCAGTCTTGGCGGAGAAGACTTTGCCTTTTATCTGCAGAAAATTAAAGGCTGCCTGGTACGCTTTGGCGCAAAAAAAACGGAACCCTCAGGACCAGCACACAGTTCAACATTCGATTTTGACGATGCGGTTCTGTCCATAGGTGCTTCCTGGTACGCACAGGTTGCCATGAACTTCCAAAAGCAGGTATAAGCCGATGGCAGCAAACGACAAAAGAGAAATCCCCTCCACATTTTCCTCCAGTCCGTCTTACACCCTGGGAGTGGAACTGGAATTTCAAACCCTTGACACAGATACCCTGAACCTGGCTCCTTTGGCTCCTGTTCTTCTTAAGTCTGCTCCTGCAATCCTTCGCCCCCGTATAACCCATGAATGGATACGCTCTATCCTGGAAATCCGCACCGGCATCTGTAATTCCGTTCGTGATGTGGAAAATGACCTTCTCCAGACCTGTTCCATGGCCGAAGAACTTGCTGCCGACAACCATTGCCTTCTCTTCGCCGCCTCCCTTCATCCCTTTGCCCACTCAAAGGATCAGCTTCTCACCGACGATGTACGTTACAAACGTATCATGGATGATTTGCAGATTGTGGGCCGTCGTTTTATTTCACAAGGCTTTCATGTCCATGTGGGTATGCTTGACGGGGATACAGCAATAAAAGTATGCGATGCGATCCAGCCCTACCTCCCCATCTTTGTTGCCCTGTCGGCATCATCTCCTTTTTTCCAGGGACAGGACACCGGCCTGATGTCCTACCGGACAAAACTCTTTGAAGCACTGCCTCTGGCAGGAATGTACGAAGAAATTGGAGACTGGAACAGCTTTCTTTCAGATCTCAGTATGTTGCGAAATGCAGGAATTATTAAATCCATCAAGGATCTCTGGTGGGACGCAAGACCTCACCCGGGATTTGGGACCATTGAGATACGAGCCTGTGATCTGCCCACCCAATTTGGAGACATCCTAGGTCTCACAGCTCTGGTCCAGTCCTTTGTGGCACTCCTTGCAGAGTCTAAGGCACCTGCCACATCCTGCAATCAACAGATTTTACGCTGGAACAAGTGGCAGGCTGTCCGCTACGGATTAGACGGAAAGTTTATCGACCCCTCAGGTTTACTGGGTCGTAGCACTATGACATTGCGTACAGCTGTACATCGCCTTCTACAAAAGGTAAAACCTATGGTTGAGCGTTTTGAAACAGAGCGATATATTAAAATGATCGACAGAATCCTGGAGCATGGGCCAGGAGCAGACCTTCAACGAAAGGCCTATGCGGAAAAAAATGATTTTCAAGAAGTTATTAAACAATTACATGAGAAATTTTGGGAATGAGCAAATATTCTAAGGCTATAGTTGCCTCTGGGCACCCTCTTGTCAGTGAGGCCGCAGCAAGTGTATTGAAAGAAGGAGGCAACGCCTTTGACGCTCTGGTTGCTGCAGGATTTGCATCAAGTGCGGTTGAACCAGCCTTAAACAGTCTTGGCGGCGGCGGATTGCTTCTGGGTCATTCGGCAGCAAAAGGGCAAAATCTATTTTTTGATTTTTTTGTAGATACCCCGGGCTTAGGCCTTACAAACAAAATCTCAGATCCTCACTTCTTTCCCGTGACGGTACAGTTTTCCGGCAGTGCACAGGATTTTAATGTGGGCTTTGGCTCTGTTGCCGTTCCCGGAACTTTAAAAGGTTTGCTCCATACCCATAAACGTCTTGGCTATATGGATCTTGCCGATGTCCTGGCACCTGCTGTCAAACTGGCTGAGAGTCATCAACTGAACAAGCACCAGGCATACTTTCTTAAACTTCTGCGGCCAATAATGACCCTTTTCCCCGAAGGAAAAATGATTTACGAACCCGATGGTAACTACCTGCAGGAAGGAGATCAACAACACAACAAAGAGCTTGCAGATTTTTGCAGCACACTTGCACAGGACGGGGGAGAGAGTTTCTATTACGGAGAAATTGCTCAAAAAATAGAACGCTCGATGCAGGAAAACGACGGTTTACTAACCCGTCAGGACCTTGCTGCCTACCAGGTAAAAGAACGTCCTCCCATTGCTGTTAAGTTTCGGGATTACCAATTTTTCACCGCCGCAAAACCCTCCATGGGTGGAGCTCTTATCGGACTGTCCCTGTCGCTGCAATCTAAGGGAACACCTCCTGACTATGATTTTGGTTCAAAAGAGTATCTCCTCCACACCGCTGGTCTGATGCAGGAAGTAGAAAAAATACGGGAAAGTGGTTTCCAGACGGGTTCTGACTTACAACAATTTCTTGAGAATAACGAGGCCACAAACACAGCGACAAACAATATCAGAATGTTTTCCCGGGGGACAACCCACATTTCCATAGCCGATAAAGATGGAAACTGCGCAGCCATGACCTGCTCCAACGGAGAAGGATCCGGTTGTTTTGCGCCGGGAACCGGAATCATGCTGAACAACATGATGGGGGAAGATGACCTGCATCCAGAAGGATTTCATACAAGCCCTCCCGGGCAACGGGTGGGATCAATGATGTCCCCCTCACTGCTCATAAAGAATAATGAAGTCAAGCTGGTCATCGGCAGTGGCGGGTCCAAAAGGATACGAACAGCCATGAGCCAGGTGCTAACCCAGGTCGTGGATTTCAACCGCCATGTTCAGGAAGCAGTTGATGCTCCGCGCCTGCACTGGGACGGAGAACAGCTACAGATAGAACCTGGATTTCCCGCAGAGGCCATAGAGCAACTACAGAAGCAGGTAGCCTGTAATGAATGGAAAGCAAGAGGTGTCTATTTTGGTGGAGTACATGCTGTAATTCCGGGAAAGGAAGGCGCTGCCGACCCTCGCCGTGGCGGGAAGGTGATTGAGGTTGAGTAACGGAGTTTCTTCCTACTGAAAGAGAAGCATTATGTTAATACTGGGTATATGCCATCCTGTTGACATCAGGCACAGATAGACGCCAAACAGAGCAAAGAATGCTACCTGGATAGCACGGTATTTCCATAAAGGAACGATCCCTTCACATTCTTCCACGAAAAATTTCTGAAGCAGATACAACCCTGCTATCTCACTTAAAAATATAAAAAACACACCATAGGTGGGATACACCCATTCCGGAATAGTAAAAGTCAACCGTTCCAATGTCTCCCAACCAAACTGCCTTCCCAGTGTGGGTATAAAGTCAGGAAGATTTCTGAACGTATAATTCAACCTGCTCACCAATTCGCCTGCAAAGGCCAGTGGCAGAACAACCGGAATCATTGGAGAAAATCGTCCCATTAATTCATCATGGTATATCCCGAAAAAGAGATCACCATAGCTGATAATGACATGAACAAGAATAAAACCGATAACTAGAGGAACCGCATACAGTCCCATTTGGCACACCCAGTCATACAGGCAGACGAGTTCTATTCTATCCATCAGATTAAAAATATTCTGATCCATAAAACGAGCCAATTGTGATCCCATAAGAAAAGGTACCAACATTGTACACGTGATCAATTTTCCTTTTCGAATAATCAGTTCAGACAGTGGATGCCGCACATTCAGCTGCGGTGAATTATGCGGACAGAGTTGCAAACAGTGGCCACAAACAAGGCATTTGAGATTGTTAGTTACCTTAACTGCCCCCAAAGAAACCGGGCAACCAGAGAGCTGTTCTGTTCCCTTATAGCAGGCATAGGTTGTGCATTGTCGACAGGAACTGTGGTCTGGCCTGAATTCAATCCATGAAATTGACGCGCCTATCCCCATGAGTTTCCCCAATGGACAAAAATACTGGCACCAGGACTGGTTTGCAAAGAGAAGCGCACAAAAGGTTGCCCCTGCCCAGATAACAATAAGCAACCACGCTGTTTCTTTTGGGCTGTCCTTCATCCCGGTGGATTCCTCCACCCAGATAATCAGCATAAAAAAGATTACCGCAATTCCAGTACTATTCTTTATAATCAGTTTTGGGACAGTTTTTTCAAGAGACAGCCGACAGGCCTTGAGAAATCGTCCGGCCACGGGAAATGGACACACGCCACACCACATTCTGCCCACAAAAAACAGACTCAGTATAACCATTGGCCACCAAAGTCCCCAGCACAAGTAGAGCATACCATTACGCGCCGGATCCTGAGGGCCAAACAATCCGGCAACAATCAAAACCAGCAGTATAACGACAAGGAACCGTTGCCACAGAAAATGGAGCCGTTGATTTAAAAACAGTTTATAAAATCGGGGAAAGGCAACAAAGAGATCAAAACGTTTTTCCGGGTCAGACAAGAGGCGATTGATATTTTTAAAAAACTGCACGATAAATATCTTATGCTTTGTTGCGAAACAGTATTCTTTTCAACTGAAATCCAATTATAAGGGAGACAATATAACTTATCAGAAAGAGAAATGTTACAGAGACACCTGCCATCCCCATGGGATGAGAAGGGAGTAAAAAAAGATACGATTGTCCAGAGACTGTCGTTAATTTTTCCTCATCCAAGCTGCTATTTAACCAGGCCATAACCAAAAAGAGTGGTAACAGGTAAATCAGTACATAGCGAAAATAATGCTGGGCAAGATAGGTGTTGAAATCCTCATCAATGGACTGGTCGGCTGAAGTGAACATGGCATCCCTGTTCTTTTTGTCAGGAACAATTGAGATATTATCTCGTTCAGCCTTCTGCGCCACAAATTTTTTCCGGAAAATCTTTTCCTTCACCTCAACATTGAGCCATTTTCGAAGAAAAAAAGCAAACAGTACAGTACAGATAGCAATTATCACAACCTGCGCGCTATAAGGAATGGAAAGAAGTGAAAGAGTGTCAAGAAAGACCAGATCAAAAGTATCTCGAATAAAGCACAATAGCGGTTCTATCCCCCTGTAAAAGAGAAAATCAAGAATACTATTCAATATTTCCATAGCGTCACAATTAAAAGAGTTAATTGGTATGTAGTGTAAGCAACAATGATAAGCTAGTAAAAAAAAACCCAGATGGCTAAGTAAAAAACTTCATATTCGAGGAACGTAAATTTATTGGAATGAAGCGTACTTAGGTACGCTGTAGTGACAGTAAATTTGTACCCCAAGGGCACTTCCTTCGGGCGCGTGACGAAGAAGATGAAGAGTTTTTACAACGCCATCAACAATAGGGATGAGGAATCTCCCCTCATCCCTATTATCAGGATCTACTTATACTATCACAAGCAGTATTCACTGCAGTAGTATTTTTTAACGCATAAACCAGATAAGTCCAGTGTACTTCAGGCAAGTCAAAATCAAGGCACCAGCCAGCAGTCGCTTGAGAAAAATCTCAGGCAATTTTTTCTGGATCTTTGGTCCAATAATACCACCACACATGGCACCCGCGGCAATCAGAGCTGCCATAATCCAATCAGGTTGATAGCCCATCATTACATACTTGGAGATGGCTCCAATGGAGGTGGAAAAGGTTCCAGCCAGGGCAATAGGTACTGCCAGATACATGGGATAGCCAACAAATGTGGTCATAAAAGGCATAAACATAAAGCCACCACCGACACCAAAGGAGGAGGCAATAATACCCATAACAATACCACCGATCAGCATCAACAGAGGTTTCGCCACAAAGGTTTCTCCCCAGAAGCGCATATCAAACTTAATTGGATTGAATTTGTCGAATTCGATGGATCCCATCTGTATTGCCTTACCGGATGCCTTTGATTCTTTTACTGCGGCATTAAATTTCTGTACAATGGCCTTCATTGCCTTTTTCTTCTCAATGGAGCTAGGCAAAGACTCAATAAACAGCTTTATACCAATAACAAGGCAGATGATACCAAGATAAAATTTAAAGGCAGCAAGATTCAGATACTTGGCAGACAATGGGGGTCCAATAAAAAAGGCACCACAGACGATACCAATGGCAAAAGGAATTGCGACAGGAGTAGCAAATCGTTTTTCTTTCACAAATGTTATTAAGCCGGTGATGGGCGAACACATGGTTAAAAAGAGGTTTGTTGGTTTGATGGTATTACCAGCATTAATACCAACTGGTCCTTTGGTACCGATAACAGTGATCTGAAAAGCTGCGGTAAAAAGACCGCCAGCTGCACCCATGATAACAAAGAGAATACCGATAATCAAGGCACCGATAAAGACCACCAGAGGATTCATATAGACATTACCGGTTTTGAAAAAGAAACCGGATTTTTCTATACTGAAGGTGTCGATTTTATGCCCGTTAACATACACTGCCATTACGGTATCAGGAGCAAGGTTTTTGTATGGAGACATGCTGATTGAGTATTTACCTGTTGCCTTATCAAGAGCAACACTGACTCCTTCATTCCACTGTTTTGCATCCGTACCATAATCACTCATGACCATCCGAGCATTACCGCCAGTGGGTGGTTTTTCCTTAACGATGGTGTTCATCCCGAATTTCTTTTCATGGGAGTAAACCAGCATTTTCCACTGCTCTTCAGTGGTAATGGGACCAAGTATGGCCTTTGCAGCAGGATCGATATCCCCCCATGCCTTGATTTTATTAACCTCAACCATATACTTAAAAGGAGGAAAGGCAAAGATACCTGTGGCCTGGCCCTTTGGGGAAACCTTAGGCATCGCCAAGGCTTCAGGTTTGCTGGTTACGACGTAATAGGATGGGGGAATGGCGGTATCACCAAAAATGTTCTTCCCTTTTTTGCCCTGCATCAATCGTTCTTTTTCTTTTGGCCCAGGAGCATCTTTTGCAGAAAACAACTTATCAGAACAAACAACCACAAAGAGTTCCTGACCAGGATCGATACTTCCTTCAACCCCGATAGCACTCCCTGCTTTTACCTTTGTAGCACTCAGTTTTCCTTCAACAGCCATGGCACTGGTACCTGCAAACACCAGGCCTGCAAGGGCTATTGCGAACAACAGTAAAATCCGTTTCATACACTTCTCCTCTGATTTGATTACAACCAGTTACCTGGCCCTGGGAATGAAAAACAAATAAACTCCCGATTTATCCATCTTATCTTCAGGCCATTTTTGATCGTTCTTCAATCACGAAATCCTCAACGTAGCCAGCTACGCCTGCGGTTTCCTTCAATCAGACCGATCAAAACTGACCTAAATCTAAGCGGCTAAATGCGGAAGTCATTCATTTTTCAGTCCCTATTTAAAAGATTCCTACCTCATCTCGAAAATTTTTGCTTCACCGACATAATCCCGGTTTTCAAAACCTGTCATGCTGGTCATCTTCTGCGTCAACCCCCCGATTTCTTTTAGGTTTCTAACAATGGTCTGAACATCAACAATCAGTTCCTGATCTTCCAGGTCATCTTCAAGCAGTTGTGCAGTCCCTAAGGCTGCAAACAGTGGTGAATTAATCTCGTGAGCAACTGTCCCCGCAAGTTCTATAACTCCCTGCAATTTCACTCTTTCCAGCTGCTCTTCTTCTAACTGTTTTTTTGCTGTGATATCACGAATTACCTCAATGACATACTCGACTTCCCCATCGGGTCCAAGCATGGGTGAAGCTGTACGCTCACACCAGCTGACACTACGATCTTTAACTGTTTTGTGGGTGTAAGCAGCACTTTTTCCAGTCTCCAGAACTTTACTTACAGGGCAATCCTTATCAGCACACTCCTGCTCCTGCCAGAGACCATCATAGTCACAGCCTAAAAGCTCATTTTCCGAACGGTCCATAACCTCCTGCAGAACCTTGTTCACCAGAACCAGATGCTTTTCTTTGTCGACCACGAGTAGCTGTGGTCTGATACAGTCCAGGATATTTGCAAGAAATCGCTCATTCTCCTCGATCTGATTAAAAAGCAGGGTAATCTGCTGGTAGGTCTTGGCATTACGAATGGCGACACCTCCAACCTCGGCAGCAGTCACAGCAAAATTAATTTCACTGCTGGTAAAACAGCGCGACACATCCGAGAGGATACGCAGCACACCGATCACCTCGCTTCCCGCTTTGATAGGCACGGAAAGAAGTGATTTGATCCCCTCTTCTTCCATGTTCTTCTTATAAAAAATCCGGTCATCCTGACTCACGTCAAAGATAGAGACAGGAGAACCGGACAACGCAGCTTCAACATTCTTTTCATTTTCAACGTGGCCCCGCTGCAGGTAGGTCTCAGACAGGCCATGGGAGGCCACCAACTCCAGTTGATTACTCTGAGACTGAAGCAGACGTATGGAACAGCCCTTACAGCCAAGCGATTTTGGCAAACGTTCAACTATGGTATCGAGTACCTCTGACAGATCGAGACTGGAACTGACCAGAGTGGAGAGTTCCTGCACCTCCTTCATAAAATCCACCTGATTTTCCATCTCCGCAAACATCCGGCTGTTAGAGATGGCAATCCCCACCTGTTCGGCCAGGGCCATGGAAAAAGAGATCTCATTCGCCGTAAAAATACGTTTATCCCGGGTCAGGAGACGAAGCATGCCGATAATGGCATCCTGAAACAGGATGGGCAAGGTGAGGACGGATTTTACGCCCTCACTCTGCACCAGTTCCTGGTCATTATGACCAGTCTCAAGATCAACATCGGTTTTGGCCACAGGGTAACCGGAACGAATCATCTCCATGGTCTCTTCCGTATCAATACTGAAACGGGAGAGATACTCCGCAGAGAGGCCATGGGCAGCGCCCATAACAAACTGACCGGTTTCTGCATCAAGCAGGCGAATGGTTGCCGCGTCCACTGCCATAAGATCCGGCAGACTGCGAACGATGGTATCCATCACCTGTTGATGGTCAAGAACCATGGAGGTCAGCTTGGTAACCTTCTGGAAAACCTTGAGATATTTTTGTTCCTGTAACAGCGTCATGGATCTATCCGGCTCCTATTAGATTTTTTCAATCCTGGTCTTGATATATTTAAGAGGTGGCGTTGACGTCCACTTACAGGCCACATTCGGCTTGAGCAATACGTTCGTGTTGAAACCTTTGTATTGTGGATACTTAGGATCGCCCTCAAGACCATATTTATGTCCAAACCCACCTGCTGTAGCCAGTACGCCCTGTCGAATACCCCAGGTAACCTTGGCCGTAGCTTCAACCGATGACCAGGGAGAGCTGAGTTTCACAGCATCGCCGTCGGCAATTCCTAGTTCTTTGGCGTCGACGTAGTTAATCCAGACCGGGTTTGTTCCACAGGCCTTCATCAAAGAAACATTCCAGAATGTAGAGGTGTGTTCATGCTCAAGGACACGAAAATACCCAAGGATCATAGGATGCTCATCATCTGGCTCGAGTTCCGGCCAATCCGCATAAGGATCCTTATAGTCGGGAAGCCCATCCACTCCATTCTCCTCAGCCAGGGGATTCATAAAGTTGTACTTCCCGGTCTTAGTGCTGCCCGATGAACCGTAGCCAGCGGGTGGGTTCATGGATCCCCATTCCTTGTATTTGAAATACTCATGCTCATCGGTGATGTGATATCCGACCTCACGTAACTCTTTCAGAGTGATATCCTGATTACGGAGCTGATTCTCAAGGAATTCATCTTCATTTTTCCAGGCGAAATATTCGCCATATCCCAGTCGTTTGGCAATTTCCTGAAAAATGGAGACAACAGATTTGGAGTCGTACATCGGCTTGATGGCCCGCTGGAAAAGCGAGATAAAAGATTCGTACATCCAGTCAGCAACCACACGACTCTGCTCAAGATAGGTACAGTCAGGCAGAACCACGTCACACAATTCCGTGGTATTAGACATGTAACAATCGATGGAACAGGAGAATTCCAATTTTTCAATGGCCCGTTTAATCGATGGTTCACTGCCGCAGGACATCACAGGATTACCAAAATAGCAGATCATGGCCTTCAACTTGCCTGCATCCACATCTTTTTCAAAATATGCTGGAATCCAACCACTCCAAAGATGGCTCTTATTGAGTTTCGTCTTGGGTGCATTGTTCGGTGGCTTGGCCTGTTCTTCACTCCAGGGTGAAGCGAGCTTTTTCTTGCGAACAAGAGATGGCCCACCAGGTGCATCGAATGTACCCATCAAAGCATTCATGGCAATGAGGGCCTGCACAGCATGCAGGGTATTGGGGGCCTGAGATACGCCGGTCCAGCTATTCGTACCAACTGCAGGCGCTGCAATGGCGAACTCATGTGCTAAGCGTTCAATGGTACCAGCAGAAATGCCACAGATCTCGGCAGCCCATTCCGGTGTGCGTTCTACGCCATCTTCTTCGCCCATCAAGCGCTTTTTAAAGGCCTCAAATCCGTAGGTCCAGCTCCCCACAAACTCCTTGTCGTAGAGTTCTTCTTTAACCAGCACATAGCACATGGCCAT
>JAOZLI010000266.1 GCA_029934915.1 Desulfocapsa sp.
AATACTGGTATTAACCAGCACATTTCATGCTGGTTCGACTGAAAACATTCAGAAAAACAAAAAAGGGGCTGATAACATAAATATTATCAGCCCCTTTCATACTTTTTCAAACAAATCAACTACCCCAGGCGAGCCGAACGAAAGTTAGGACATTTTTTCCCATCCTGAACCTGAACACCCTTCTGAGCCATAATACTCAAAATTTCTTCTTTACTAAATTTAGAGCCTGCCTGCCTTGACACATAGACCAGGCAATCACTGCAAATGTGAAACGAATAACTGTCAAACTCTTCAATAATTTCCCAACAGAGCTTGGAAGAACTTTCCTTTGCCGGGCATTTCTGGGCGTCATCACATTTCATGATTTCCCAACACGGCCATTCAGAACGAAGCGACATAATCAGCCTCCTTGATTGGAGTATTTGCAATATATTAGCTCGCTTATAAAGTTAAACGAACTTTGTTTTAAATTAGTAGTAATATAAGCATATACACCTATATTAGGGACAACTTATCCTATTTCAACAAAAGATGCAAGAGCTCTCTCAAGATCATGCTTACCCATTGAATTCTTTGCAGAAAACATAATATGTTGACTGGATTTTATATTATGCCCGGCATCCAGTGCTGCGGCATGTTTCTGCCTTGCATTGCCTGACAACTTATCGGCCTTGGTATACACAGGCAGAAAAGGGATTTTATTCTGCTGCAACCAGGCTATAAGTTGACCATCCTGCGCCTTTGCACCGTGACGAAGATCCATAATGACCACCACACAACTGAGCGTACTTCGTGTCTCAAGATAACTCGTGATTAACGTCTGCCACCCGGATTGCATGCCTTTGGAAACTTTGGCATATCCATAACCTGGCAAATCAACGAAGTATGCGGAGCCCTGCACCTCAAAAAAGTTCAGCCCTTGCGTTTTTCCAGGCTTTCCACTGACTTTTACCATCGCCTTTCGTCCAACAAGGGTGTTGATAAGAGAGGATTTCCCTACATTTGATCTCCCGGCAAAGGCAATCTCGGGCAGAGTCGGTTCCGGCAACTGCTTAAGACTGTGAACACTGAGAAGGAATTTTATATCTACAAAATTCATATTACCTTACTAAGTTGATATTCAATTATGCCTTCGGCTCCAGCTTTTATTAGGCTTGGAATCAAATCCCGTACCACATCCTCAGAGACAACCGTTTCAACGGAAAACCAGTCAGTATTATATAAATTAGCAACAGTGGGAGCATTGAGACTTGGGAGAAGTGCTATAATATCCTCAAGCTTTGCCTCAGAGACATTCATTTTAATGCCTACAATTCGATCGGCATTCAATGATCCCTGAAGCATCATGGCCATGTTTTCAATTTTTTCCCGCTTCCACGGAATTTCCCAGGCTTCCTTATTGGCAATAAACTGCGTGTTGGATTCCATCAATTCGTAAATAATACGCAAACCATGGGCTCGGATTGTATTTTCCGTTTCTGTTACTTCAACAATTGCATCGGCAAGACCGGAAACTACTTTTGCTTCGGTGGCTCCCCAGGAAAATTCGATATCAACATTAATCTTTTTTTCTTCAAAAAACCGCCTGGTTACATTGACAAGCTCTGTGGATATTTTTTTCCCTTCAAGATCTTCAATGCAGGTAATTTCAGAGTCACCACTAACGGCAACAATCCATCTGGTTGGCTTACGACTCACCTTAGAATAAACAAGATCAGTAACCAGAACTGTGTCAGACTGGTTTTCGAGGGTCCAGTCTCGTCCGGTAATTCCGGCATCAAGCATTCCTGACTCAACATATCTGGACATCTCCTGAGGTCTACAAATAGAACAGGCCAGTTCCGGGTCATCAATCTCTGGAAAATAATTCCTGGATTTAGGCTTAATTAACCAACCAGCTTTTTCAAAGAGTTCAATGGTTGCCTTTTCAAGACTCCCCTTGGGAAGGCCAAGTTTTAGCTGATTCATACTATTCTCCATTATTAATTAACATCTGAACCGGATTCAGATTTACTTTTTATATACAACTTCAGGATCAAAAACACGTTCGCCAATTATACGTAGTCCATCGTTTTCAACAATACGATAAAAACAGGATCCATACCCTTTATGACAGGCAGCACCACCAAGTTGTTCTACTTTAAAAACCACAGTATCCTGATCACAATCAACGAGAATCTCACGAATCAACTGCACATGTCCGGAAGATTCCCCTTTAAGCCACAGCTGCTGACGAGATCTGCTCCAGAAATGTGCCTTTCCGGTATTCAGACTCTTTTCCCACGATTCTTTATTTATATAGGCAAGCATAAGCACATCGCCACTTGTTGCGTCTTGAACAATAGCTGGCAACAGACCATCTACACTCTTTGCAAAATCAAGTTCTATCATTTTTTTTTGCCTCTTCTCGAGCCTCTTCACGCTTTCGTTCTTTTTCAAGAAATTGGATCATGCACGAAGTTCTGGTCTGACAATAGTCATCGGGATGACGGCATTCAGCCTCTTCTGCTTCCATACTTTCTTTATATTTTTCACATTGTAATTGCATTTTGTTACCTGGACACAGACCTAAGGGCTCGTTCAGAAATAACTTCACCTTTAGAGGGGGCACTGCACCACATTGTCCTCCTCAAAAGACAAACTTATTTCTGAACGAGCCCTAAAAAATAGTAATTAGACAAAATTGATGCAATGTATGACTCTCGCCATAATTTGTCAAGAAACAGCTTTCTTCCTGCAAGATATTGCCAAAGGCACAATGATAGTATAGATTAATGACGATTCAGTCAACTTTTCAGTCATATTACTTATAATTATTATCATTGCAGGAGTATCAGGAACACATGAAGCAAGTAGAAGCAAACGACACAGTCGTTATTACATATGTAGGAACACTAGATAATGAAACAGTTTTTGAAACGGTCAAAGAATCCAAACCTAAGGAAATTGATCTTTCCGATGAAAAAACTGCTTTGCCATTTAAACTCAAACTTCCAGGTATGCACATCGGAGAAATGCGAACCATTACCATGACACCTGAACAAGGTGAATATGGTATTCGACGTGCTGATTTACTTCACAATGTAGCAAGAAAACAGTTTACCAACAAAATCGAACCTAAAGTCGGACTTGTACTTTCAATGAACGTTGACAGAGATGGTAAGACACATCAGGTTCCTGCAACTATAGTTGAAATATCCACAGATCACGTAACCGTCGATTACAACCATCCCCTGGCAGGTCATCCTCTCAATTATGAGATTACTGTCATAGATATCAAAAAAGCCTAATCTCCTTTTGGGCCTGGCAAGAAATAACTTGGGTTATTTCTTGACAGGCCCTTAGGAACGGGGACAAAATAACTTCCCCATCTATACATCTCATCTTCAGGCCATTTTTGATCGTTCTTCAATCATGAAATCCTCAACGTAGCCAGCTACGCCTGCGGTTTCCTTCAATCAGATCGATCAAAACTGACCTAAATCTGAGCGCCTACATGGGGAAGTTATTTTGTCCCCGTTCCTTAGGTTTATTCAAACATGATTGTTTCCCTGCAATTTTCAATTATTTCATAGCCAGCAGCATTTTTTTCAAAATTCCCTGTACATTCAAAGATCCCTATGTATAAAATAAATTAGTTCATTATTTTTATTCTCTTACTTGAAAAATACGTGCGGTAAATATTATTACCCACCAAACTAACGTCCATCTATTTGCCTGAAGGAGCTGGCTTATGCAAATTGAAGATGATGAAATACTCCA
>JAOZLI010000267.1 GCA_029934915.1 Desulfocapsa sp.
TTTTTCAAATATGTAAACAAGGAAGCAAAAGCGGTTACTGTTAAGAAATAACAGCGACTCTCCCCCCAACTTAAAACTCTTTCTCGCCTCTTTCGTAGGCGAGCAGGAGTTTTTTTCTTAAATATTTCCGGCATAGCGAATGGTGGCAGGCTGAGCCAGATAGCTCGGCCTCCCATTCCCAGGTCACTCACTACGGCGCTCGGGTCGCTCTTCAGCGTTGCCCTATCCGCCGAATGAGCAATAAAACAATAACCATCCATAAAGACGTTAACAATGAAAGCCACAATGCCAATACAATTATCTTGTTAGGTTTCCTGTGTCTCAGAGGAAAAAACTTGACACCGCAGTGTTAAACGACAAACTTTATAGACAGGTAATAGTGTAATTTAAAACAAGAAACAGGGTCTATTACGTATATAGACACTATTTAAGCAACAAGCACATATCTGCTGAAACCGACATATTTTCGACATTAATCGCACCAGGATCAAGAACCGATCAAAAAATCATCAATTATGCCGACCAAAGTAGAGCAACCCCTCACCAAAATCTTCAGCCTTTGCCAGTGCACTGGGGTTCTTTGCAAATGCACCCATATGGTCAATGCCAGGAATCACTAACTCACCACCCCAGGCAACATCCATAGCATCAAAACAATAACGTGCTGTTAGAATGGCACCGTCAAAACACTTTTCGCCACTGGTTGCTGCCACGGAGAGGAAATATCCTTTCCGTTCCGGGCCACCTATGGTTTCGATTCTTTTTTTCAAGAGATATTTACGACTCCACAGGGCCTGCGTACGATCAATAAATACTTTAGTCTGGGCCGTTACCCCATAAAAATAAATCGGCGAAGCGATGATAATTGTGTTGGCCTTATCAATTTTAGAATAAAGCTCCTGCATATCGTCATCGATAACACAGCGACCATTTTTTCTACACTCACCACAATCAATACAAGGTGCGATATCAAGCTCACATAGCCGAACCGACTCAACGTGACCTCCATTCTTCTCAACAACTCCGGCAACTCTTCCGGCCAGGGTTTCGGTATTCCCGTTTTTTCGGGGTGAGCCAAGAAGAAGTAAACAATTCATCCCTTCCCTCTCTACGCTATGATTTGTTTTTTATTATTAGATTATTCTTCCAGTTGCGGATCATATCTACGAGTGTTCGGACTCCCGTTCCAGACGGACCTTTAGGAATATATTTTTTTTTGGTAAAACCCCAGGCAGTACCGGCAATATCCATATGAGCCCATGGCGTATCACCTACAAATTTTTGTAAATACGCTGCGGCAGTAATGGTTCCTGCAGGACGTCCACCGGTGTTTTTAATGTCTGCGACATCCGATTTTATCTGTTTGCTGTACTCTTTATCTAGGGGAAGCTGCCATAATGGTTCACCACAGTTTTCTCCAGCCTTACACAACTGATCAATAAGTTTCTGGTTGTTCCCCAAAAGCCCAGTACGGTGATGACCAAGGCCAAGAATTACTGCTCCCGTCAAGGTGGCCAGATCCACCACACAATCAGGACTGAATTTTTTAATTCCGTAAGCCAGAGCATCGGCAAGAATCAAGCGTCCTTCCGCATCAGTATTAATAATCTCCGATGTTACACCACTATAATGTTTTATAATGTCCCCTGGTTTCAGGGCAGAACTTCCGCTCATATTGTCAGTTGCGGGGATAATTGCCACGACATTCACATCAGGTTTTTCAGCTCCAACCACTGCCATGGTAGTAATGGCAGCCGCACCACCGCACATATCATATTTCATATCCTCCATGCCTGCAGATGGTTTTAAACTCACTCCACCAGAATCGAAGGTCAGACCTTTTCCTACAAGAAGTATTGTTTCCGCCTTTTTAACAGACGATTTATATTCAAGGATTACCAATTTCGGTGCTTCAGAAGAGCCCTGATTAACAGCAAGAATGCCGCCCATTTTCAGACGTTTCATTTCCGTTTTACCAAGGATTGTGCATTTCATCTTATGCATTGCAGCAATATCCTTTGCATAACTTGCAAAGCTTGCTGGAGTCCATCCATTCCCCGGTTCATTGGCCATATCCCGAGCGACACATCCAGCATCTGCAGAATGTTGCGCCCTGAGCATTGCTTGTCGTAATTCCTTCTCATTCTTTGCTGCACAGAGGGATACTTTTTTTATGCCGGTAAACGGGGCATTCTCAGGATCCGCCTTTTTATATTTATCAAAGCGATAATCACCGAGTAAAAGCCCTTCAACTACGGACTCTGTTACGTATTCACTTTTTAAACCAGGAACAGATGGAAGTGACAAACAGATATCCTTGGCCTTCACTTTAACAGCCATGGAGGCAATTGTACCACCTGCCTGCCGACATCGTTCACGCAGTTCTGCTGGAGTATCATCATTTTTCTTTCCGAGTCCAAGAAAGAGTACACGACCTGAGTATACTTTCTCTTTACCAGGTCTCTCGGAATAGAGTAATAAAGTCTCATTCTCCTTACAGCTGAAGTCTCCCAGTGTGATGGCTTTTTGAAGTTCTTTTTCACACAAAGTCTTAGTTGTTTTCGGTTTTCCATTTTTATCCTGTATGAAACAGAAAACTAGAAGATCACCGGTGAACTGCTCCGGTTTTTTACGGGTTAGAACAAGTTTAGTCGTTTTCATTGCTGATCCTTGATGGCGTCGTAAAAAGCTTCTCAACCATGAAGTGCATGAAGGCCATGAAGAAAAGAACAACAACAAATCATTCCTTTAACTTCATGTTCTTCATGCCCTTCATGGTGAATTTTGTCTTTTTACGAACTTGTCATCCTTAAGAAGAAAGATTAAAATACTGGATTATAATCAAAAAAGTGGTTTGTGGTCATGTGCCTGTAGGTACGTGTTTCACTTCTGGCCACAAAAGAATGGGTTATGGCACCCGTTGAGGTGAAACGTACACCTTCCAGAAACTCTCCATCTGTAATACCCGTGGCAGCAAAGGAAATTTTATGAGAATTTATCAAATCTTCTGCACGAAAAACCTTCTCGAAATCATCTATCCCACGCAGAGTCGCTTCCTGCCGCATTGAATCATTGTCATAATTAATTTTGCCTTCCATATAGCCGCCAAGGCACCTGATAGCTGCTGCGACCACAGTTCCCTCAGGGGCATAACCATATCCCATATAGATATCAGCTTTTTCGCCGTTAATGGCAGCAAGGCAACCGGATATTTCACCCTCTTCGATCAATTTGATACGGGCACCACAGCTTCTCACTTCGTCAATCAATCCCTGGTGCCGTTCACGATTCAAAATACAGACCGTTACGTTCTCAGTGTATTTCCGAAGAACCCTGGCCACCCGTTTGATGTTTATGGCAGGTGACTGATTGATATCGATTACTTCACCAACTTTAGGACCAACGACAAGTTTTGACATTCGAAGATTTGGCACAGGCTGAATAGAACCATCTTCAGTTATAACCGTAAAAGAAGTAGCATTATTTTTTCCATCTGAAGCAGCATGCTGAGCCTCAAGGGCCACCACCATGAGATCCATATCCGGACCACCACCTGCCCCTAACAAATCGGGTAATTTACACACATCCTCACGCCCGCTGAAACGATCATTTATAACCTTACCATTTATCATAATACGGTTCAGGGTCTTAATGATTGCCTCTCTTGCTTGATTCAGGATATCATTATGTTCACCAAGCCCCTGGAACCTTGCAGCAGTAAGTGCTGCCATTTCAGTGGCTCTGACAATTTCCATTCCATA
>JAOZLI010000001.1:0-5917 GCA_029934915.1 Desulfocapsa sp.
TTTTCTTCATGGCCTTCATGCACTTCATGGTTGAGAAGGTTTTTACGACACCATCAAAACTTGGCATCCACCAGAGGACCATCAATGGTCACATCAATCCAGTGCTGATCCCACCATTCCTTCGGGGTGACAAAAATACCATTTACTAGCATTGAAAAATGCAGATGGTCACCACCTGCCATCCCGCTGATTCCAGTGTTCCCCAGGATGTCACCCTTGTTTAAAGAATCGCCAGGTGAAACATTACTTTGGCTAAGGTGCGAGTAGAGGCTGAATATTCCCTGTCCATGATCAATCATGACCATGTTGCCGTAGATGCCAAGATAGTCACTGTAAATTACTATGCCGGTATTGGCAGCCTTAACCGGAGCATGTTTAGTCGAGGCGATATCCATCCCCAGGTGAACCTGCTTGTCGATGGCTTTGTTCTCGTGATAATAGGTTCTGTGATCGGCAAATCCGGCCTTTCCACTTCCTGCCATACGAAGGAATCTCCCTGACCAGAGTTGTCTGGGCCCTGGATCCATGCAGAGATCATGGATTTTTTTGTTATTCATTGCTCGTACCGTGGAGTTTGTATAGAGATATTTTTGCACTATATCTCCCTGCATTTCGGGATAGTGCGTTTCAAACTCAGGGATTTTCTTGGAAAGAAATCCGATTCCGACGTTGATACGATCACGCTTTTGTTTCGCCTTTTTAACTATTGGAGCAAAGGGTTTTGTCGTTTTGTTACCAGCTGCATCTTCTGCAATAATCAGCGATTCAGTGATGGTGTCGGCATGGTAGGGAAGGGCAATGTAGGAAATGTATTTATCAGTTGATTCGTCGATAAGGGGAAACCCGGGATAGAAGATGCCATTCACCCTTACCCCATGTCCACTGTTGGTATCTGTGCGGTATATGACAATGCCGGCGCCACCAGGTTTTATGTATCGCTCACTGTGAATGATATTGATTTTAGGTGGCTTTGTGTCTATGACGACGTTATGGGAAAGCTCGGTGTGATTCCCCTTAAGCAATCCGCGCATGGAGTAATCGCTAACCACAATTTTCAGGGTAGCATCACCTTCTTTGACCCCAAGCTTTTTTGTGTCAATTTCTATATTTATAGTTTCCTGACTGTTCTCCGCTTTCGTGTCACTTTCTTTTTTAGGAAATTCTTTAGTGAGTATTTGTTTTTCCTTTCCTTCCTGAATCAGTGAAACGGTGGCAGAGCGCAGCCCGCTTTTCATATCGCTGATACTTATCGAAAGATTTGTTTTCTTTCCCAGGTATGGCGGCAGGTTATGTGCTTCTATCTGGGGGGGCTCACCTTCAAAAAAAGTGAGGTATGCATAGCCTCCTCCGGCCGCAAGGATGAGTAATAGAATGAAAAAAAAGGGAAATGAAGAACGTTTCTTTTTCCTTCGAGTAAATCGTGCCATAATAAGTATTCTCTATCTTTTGATTAATGTTATATTTTTACTATTACAGGTTGTTTAGACTGTCCAGGGTGGAGTAGGTTGTTACATGCATCTTGGTGTTATTGCTATGATACGGTTTTCTTAAAATGCTGGGACAGTGTAATAAATTGCTTTGCCTAATTGCCTACAGCCTAAACTGCTAATACGCTGAAGTTCCGTTATATGTGTTCCCAGTTGAGTTCATATTTTTCAATATGCAGTTTCTTGCTGGGTATAATGGTCAGTCGTTTTCCTGTATCTCGTTCGAGATCATTGGTGACCTGTTCTTCCTCTTTCAGCAACATGTCAGCGACACGCGGGTGGACAGTAACTGTAATATTATATCCGTTGTGATGTTTTGCCTGCCGGGAGATTTTACGAAATATTTCATAACAGACGGTGCGACGTGACTTTAAAACTCCCTCTCCTGCACAGTAATGACAGGGCTCACACATCATCTGAGTCAGGTTTTCACAATTTCGTTTTCTGGTCATCTGTACCAGACCAAATTCCGACAGTCTAAGGATATTGATTCGACTCTTATCTTTTTTGACAGCTTCTTTAAAAGAGTTGAATAATTCCTCACGATGCTGCTCATCTTCCATGTCAATAAAATCAATTATGATAATACCGCCAATATTGCGAAGCCTAAGCTGGTAGGCAATTTCTTTTGCGGCCTCCATATTCGTTTTGAAAATGGTGTCCTCAAGGTCGCTTTTTCCGACAAATCTTCCGGTGTTGACATCTATCACAGATAGGGCTTCTGTGGTTTCGATTATGATGTAGCCACCTGAACGAAGCCAGACCTTTTTCTCAAGGGCTCTGCTGATTTCAACATCTATACCATGAGCTTCAAAGAGAGGGGCATCACCTTGATAGTAGGAGAGTCTGTTCTGAAGATTCGGGGCAAAGGTCTGTACGAATCGCAGGAGTTTGTTGTACGTGTCCCTGTCATCAAGTATAAGGCTGCGAACGTCCTCTGTGAAAAGGTCACGGACAGATCTAAAAGTGATATCAAGATCTTCGTAGATTATTGCAGGAATGTCAGTGGTTTGTTTCGAAAGATCCTGTATTTCATCCCAAAGCAGCATCAGAAATTCCATGTCAGCTTCAAGCTCTTCAGCACTGGCATTCTCGGCAACAGTTCGTACAATAAATCCGGTTCCTGCAGGGCGAAGTGTCTCAATTCGTTCTTTTAAGCCTTGGCGAACATCGTCGTCTTCGATCTTACGGGATATGCCAATATGATCAGTGAGAGGCATAAAGACCAAATTTCTACAGGGAAGTGTAATGTGGCAGGTGAGGCGTGCTCCTTTGGTACCTATGGGGTCTTTTCCAACCTGTACTGTTATGTCCTGCCCTTCGGTGAGTAAGTCATCAATAGCCCTTCCGGGCGTGGGTGAAGTTTCAGAATCGGGTATGGAGCTTGAAAATTCCAGTTTTCCACAGGGATTTGTTCTGTTCATCATTCTGTCGTCGAGCTCTGCGTTTGAAATAAACACATCATCAACGTATAAAAAACCGGTTCTTTCAAGTCCTATATCGACGAATGCCGCCTGCATTCCAGGGAGAACTCTGACCACACGGCCACGATAAATATTTCCAACGAGACCTTTTTCTGTTGGACGCTGCAAGTGGAACTGGGCAAGCTGTCCGTTTTCAACAAGGGCGATGCGTGTCTCGTAACTCGTCGAATTTATAAGTATTTCACTGCTCATAGAGTGTTTGTGCAATAGGTGGGGAAAAGGCTGTGGCCTAAATCCTTCACGCAGAATATAAGAAAAATGTTATTAATGTGTTAATATAATGTGTCGATGACAGAAAAGCCACTTGTTCTGCTTACCGTTGAATGAAATTTTGTTTCATTTGTAGCATGCAGGATGTAGGTATGAATAAAGTAGGATTGAGTCATATTGATAGTGCATATCTTACAATATTTTGTGGTAAATATCTTCCACTAATTCTGATTTCTTGAGGGCAAAAATAATAATGACAGGGGTATCTGTAATTATTCCAACCTATAATCGTGAAAAACTTCTTCATCGTGCACTTGCTTCGGTGATAAAACAAAGTTTGTCCTGTGACGAAATAATTGTGGTTGATGACGGTTCTGTGGATGGCAGTCGTATGCTCGTTAGTCAAATTGCTGCTCAAAGCCCAGTGAAAGTACGTTATATTTATCAGGAAAATAAGGGGCCTGCAGCTGCCAGAAATCGTGGCATAGAAGAGGCACAGTTTGAGTACCTGGCATTTCTTGATTCCGATGATCATTGGCAGAAGAAAAAACTCAAATTGCAGGTTGAGGCGTTGAAACAAAATTCTGGATATCTGATTTCGCATACAGGTGAACGTTGGTTACGACGTGGAAAGCATTTGAATCAAAAAAAGAAACATCTGCCTAAGCATGGTGATATCTTTGAACACTGTTTACAACTCTGCGCCGTTGGTATGTCCACGGTGATGGTTAAAAAAACATTTTTTGAGCATGTCGGAACGTTTAATGAAGATCTCAGGTGTTGTGAGGATTATGATCTCTGGTTGCGTAGTAGTTGCAGGTTCCCATTTCTGCTTGTGGATCAGCCACTGACAGTGAAGGAAGGAGGGCGTGATGATCAGGTATCCTTCCAGTATCGGGTTGGAATGGATAAGTTGCGCATAATGTCTATTAAGGAATTGTTGGATACGAAAATACTCTCGCGGGAGCAGGCAAATCAAGCCTGTCAGGAGTTACGTCGAAAATCGATAGTTTATGGGAGAGGTTGTGAGAAACATGGAAGAGCTGAAGAAGGAAAGGTGTATCTTGATCTTGCTGACTGGGCTGAAAAAAAGGTGGAATGATGAGTGATGCTGGAAGTTGGAAGGATCCTTCCTTGTATGTGAAACATATCCATGTGGAAGAATCCTGTCTTGAACTTGATTACACAAAAGAAATACTCGCACGTGCCGATCTGCCTTATACGGTTATAGAAGATCGCAGTGAACCACAGGGGATAGAAGGGGAGTATCCTGCTAACCTGAACCAGGGGAAACATCATTTGCTCCTGTGTAAGAATCGTGGCCATTTTTTTAAACCCTGTCCTGGCACAAAAGAGTATCGCTGTTGTGATTATCAAGTCTTAAATATCGGTATGAACTGTCCTATGGATTGTGTCTACTGCATCTTGCAGGCATATTTGAACAAGCCCTGGCTCACTTTTTTTGTAAATAGCGAAAATCTGTTATCTGAGATGGAAACAGCTTTTCAGGCTGAACCGGAACGTTTTTTTCGTATAGGAACGGGTGAGTTTACAGATTCCATGGCACTGGACAGATTTACTGCGCTCAGCACAAAACTTGTGCGGTTTATGGCTTCGCAAAATCAGGCGGTGCTTGAATTAAAAACAAAAAGTGCAGTGATTCACAACCTCAAGGGGCTTGATCATAACGGAAAAACTATTGTTGCCTGGTCGTTAAACTCGCTGCCGATTATGCAAAAGGAAGAAATCCGAACGGCAACGCTTACTGAACGATTGCAGGCTGCAAAACAGTGCGCTGACTGGGGCTATAAACTGGCATTTCATTTCGATCCTATTATTGATCATCCCGGCTGGGAACAGGGTTACGAACATACTATAAAGAAATTATACCAGAGTGTTCCTGCGGATCAAATTGTCTGGATTTCCATGGGGGCGCTTCGGTATCTGCCTTCACTGAAGACCATAGGCACTGAACGCTTCCCAGGATCCAAGATTTTTTACCAGGAATTTATAGAGGGGCTTGATAATAAAAAACGCTATTTTCGTCCCAGGCGTGTGGCTCTGTATAAGCATATTTATTCTCTTTTAAAACAGTATGCTTCTCCGAAGACAGTTATTTATTTTTGTATGGAAAGCGACGAAATTTGGAAAGAGGTTATGGGGTATGTACCTGAAGAAAAGGGCGGAATACCTGAGATGCTTGACCAAACAGTGAATAGTTGAGGAAAATAAAATTTTCCTAGCCATTGGGAAGGAGCTTATGGTATTAAATAGGCGCAATATCTGGAAGGTTTTCATTTTTTAAAATTCTATCATAATTAATAAAAAAACCTATAATTCATGGGCTTACATTGGAGAACATATGATTAATAAAGCAACACTCATTGGAAATCTAGGTGCCGACCCTGAAATTCGTTATACTCAGGAAGGTACTCCCGTTGCAAATTTTACTGTTGCCACAACGGAAAGATGGAAAGGGAAAGATGGCCAGCAGCAGGAACAAACCGAATGGCATCGTGTTATTGCTTGGCGCAGGCTGGCTGAAATTTGTGGTGAATATCTGCACAAGGGCTCTAAAGTATATATAGAAGGGAAAATTCAAACACGTAAATGGCAGGATCAAAACGGGAATGATAAATATACTACTGAAATTGTAGCACGGGAAATGAAAATGCTGGATTCTCGTGGCGATAGCGGTAGTGGTGCCGGTTTTAGTGGTGAACCTCCATTGCCCGA
>JAOZLI010000001.1:6017-32960 GCA_029934915.1 Desulfocapsa sp.
CTCGTGGCGATAGCGGTAGTGGTGCCGGTTTTAGTGGTGAACCTCCATTGCCCGAGGAATCTTCCATGGGACCAGTTAGTAATGACACTGGTGGTGGCGCTGGTGGTGGTACTGGTGGCGGAACCGGGGAAGATGTCCCTTTTTAACGATTACCTTAGATGAAAATGTAAATTATGGGCCTGTATCCTTCGTCTTCTGTAGGATACGGGTTTTTTTGTGTGTAAATTTAAGAGAAAAACTGCAGATCAAAATCCACAGCACGCAAGTAGTCAGCCTCCTGCTCAAGACTGGCAAGTTGTAAGGGATGCTTTTGTAATGCTCCCTCGACGAAGTGAAGAGTTAAGCCGTTGTCTCCGGGGGTGATAGTCATAAGGTCTGCAGTATCCCTCTTTCTTGAACGATGCAACAGGGTTGCCAGGCGAAGTAAAACCGTAAGTCGTAGAGCCGTTTGTCGGTTATCCTCCGGGAGTGGTTCAAAGAGTTTTTTAGATATTTTTTTCCGATGACAACGTACAAGCAGGCTCATCCATGTCTGTTCTTCAAAGGAAAACCCGGGGAGATCAGCATTGTCCAGCAGATAGGCTCCATGTTTCTGGTAACCGCTGAGTGATACAGCAAGGCCAATTTCATGGAGACTGCACGCCCAGTGCAGTGTCTCCGCATCTTCCAGTTGCAGGTTCCATGTTTTTTCACAACTGACCAGGAGCTGGTGGGCTTTTTTGCTCACCCGCCGGGCATGTTTTTTACTTATCTGGAAACGGTCCTGCACGGTTGAAACGGTTTTTAGACGAGTGTCCTCGCTTTGAATACGCCCCAGTCGCTCGTAGAGTAATCCTTCTCGCAGGGCTCCATCGGAGACCTGCATCGTTTTAATCTTCAGGGCTTCAAAGGTGGCAATTAACACCGCCAGGCCACCTGCGAAAACAGATCTGCGATCAGCTTTTAAGCCTGGTAACTCCAGTTGATCCAGATGCTCGGCTTTGATCATGATATCTCGTATGGCATAAAGGGCATCAAGATTGATATCATAATTTGCCAGATTAAGTGCATCCACAACACGTCGTACAGCTTTAATCGTCCCCGAAGCACCGGTGGCGGAATTCCAGTCCGTTTTCTGGAAATAACGTCTCACTGGACGTAGCTTCAGGTGGGCTTCAATTCCTGCTTGCTTCCACTGTTTTTTCTTTAATGTGCCATCCGGGAAATAAGAACGGCTCATGGATACACAGCCCATATTCAGACTGCGCAGATGTTGAGGCTCAAAATCCTCACCAATGATTAATTCCGTGGAACCGCCGCCAATATCCATAACAAAGCGTTTGCCGTGGTCGTCAACCAGGGAGTGGGAGACCCCGAGATACACAAGTCGTGCTTCTTCTTTTCCGCCAATTATAGAAATTGGATACCCAAGGGCAGTCTTTGCATCACGGAGAAAAGAATGTGCATTTTTTGCCTGTCGCAGAGTCTTGGTACCAACAGCTGCCACGCTGCCTTGGGGAAATTCCCGCACTCGTTCACCAAAACGTTCCAGGCAGGCAAGTCCGCGTTTACGGGATTCCTCGGATAATCTGCCATCAGCATCAAGCCCAGCTCCAAGACGTACCATCTCTTTGAGATTGTCCAAGAAATGGATATGACCATCCTCTATTCGGGCAATAACCATATGAAAACTGTTGGAACCAAGATCAATTGCAGCTAAATATTGTGGGGTATGCTCTGTGTCAGTCACAGGTTTCTCCTGTAAATTTATCATATCACTTCACAATCTAATGTTCCTTTATGTAGACGAAGTTCTATTCGATCCCCCTGCTGTACTTGGGCGCTGTCTTGTAAAAGTGTTTTCTGACCATTTTGTGGGTCAACTTTCCTTGAAATTGAATACCCACGGGCAAGGGTTGCAAGAGGGCTGACGGCGTCAAGTAATGCTGCCTGGCGACCTAGTTGCATTTCTCGTTCTTCCACGGATTTAGTAAATAAAAAGAGAAGTTTTTCGTGAAAATGGTTCAGCCGCTGTTTTTGTATCTTGAGTTTTGTTACGGGGGAATTGTTCTGCAGGCGGACAAACTGTTCTTTGCACCGCAGTTGTTCCAGCTCAATTCGTGCCATCATAACCTGGTGTAGTTTCTGGGTCGTATGATCAAGGCGTAGAGACGTATTTGTGAAAAACGAATCCATATCGCCAAGTAACCGGCGATTCTGATTCACTCGATATTGATAATTCTCAATAGTGTCTGTTAGTGAAGTTGCAAGAGAACGCTGAAAGCGTTGGATCTGGTGTCGCAAAAGAACTGCATCTGGAATAAGTGCTTCTGCGGCAGCTGTAGGTGTCGCAGCCCGAAAATCAGCGCAGAAGTCACTGATACTAAAATCCACCTCATGGCCCACTGCAGAAACAACGGGTAGCTTGGAGCGGCCAATGGCTCGAGCCAGTATTTCTTCGTTAAAGGCCCATAAATCTTCAAGGGAACCACCGCCACGGCAAAGGACAATCATATCGCTGCTCGGGAATTCTCTATTTACAGTGGTGAGTGCGTCTGCTATTTCGGCTGCTGCTCCATTTCCCTGCACACGTACGGGGAAAAGAGTGATCTGGGTGGGGAATCCTTGTTTTCGCCAGATAGTCAGGAAATCATGGATAGCTGCCCCGGTGGGAGATGTGAGGATAATTATTTCTTTAGGAAATGGAGCTAATTGTTTTTTCCGCTCCGTTGCAAACAGTCCCTCTGCTTCGAGTTTCTTTTTTAATTTTTCAAAACGCTGCTGCAATAAACCAGCACCCTGAAAATCGACGCTGTCAACGATAAGCTGGTAATCGCCACGGGGTTCATAGATAGATATTCGGCCATGGCAAATGACCTGTTGCCCATCCTCAATGGCCTTTTCAAGGTATCTTGCTGTGCCTTTAAAAAGGACACTTTTTAACTGGGCCGAATCATCCTTCAGGGTAAAGTAGGCATGTCCTGAATAGGCGCGTTTCAGACTTGATATCTCCCCCTGAACCTGGATAAAACGATACTTGTTTTCCACCAGGTTCTTAAGCTCACTGGTTAAGCTGCTAACTGAATAGACTTGTTGGCTTATGTCGAATTTCATCTATGTTTACTTGTCTTTTCTTCCGGTTCCCCAAAGAATCCTGCAAAAGAGGATATAATTGTCTTTGACAATAGACATGGGTGCCTGGATAGGGTAAATTGATTTGCAATTGTAGGGGGTCGGTAAGAAATAACTTGGACAATTACGAATTGAAATTGTCCAAGTTATTTCTTGCCGACCCCTAAGCTCATTATTGGTATAGGTTTTGAGAAAAAAGTAAAGTAAAAAGAAGAACGGGGACAGGAGAGAAATATGAGTGAAGAGAGTTCGTTTAGCTTGAAGCATGCGTCAGAAGAAGCCTACGTGGAACCAAGTGGAGTGCTGGATCAATTGAATCTGCCTTCGTCTGTTGTGAAATTTTTACGTGAAAATAAAAGATTGATTCAGGTCACCGGTGCTGTAACCGTTGTGCTTGTGGTGTCCATTTCTCTGTATCAAAGCTACCAGCAAAGTCGATTGGAAAATGCAGCCAGCAGTCTGGCTATTTCCATGGAAGCTGAAGCAGATGTAAAAGTTAAGGCTCTTGAACATGTGGTTAGTGAGTTTGATGGTACTCCCTCTGCACAGTGGGCCTCTATTGAACTTGGACACATCGCCATGCAGGCGGGCGAGTTTGATAAGGCCGCGAGCCTGTACTTACAGGTAAAACAAAATGTTTCAGCATCAAATCCCATGTTGGGCCTGCTCACCTATGGTATCGCTCAGGCTCATGAAGCAGGAAAAAAATATGCAGAAGCATCTTCTAGTTATAAGGACTTGAAAACAATCGCAGGGTATCAGGACGAAGGCTATCTTGGTATGGCAAGGGTTTTCGAAGTACAGGGTGAAAAAGAAAAAGCCATTGGTGTATACGAGGAATATCTTGGTACATTTTTGGGCGAAAACTCCAACGAACGGGCCAAATCAATGATTCAGGAAAAAATCACCAGATTACAAGCCCAGTAATGAAGATTGTCACCACGCCTGACGAGATACAATCCATCGCCCTTGCAAAACGAAGGCAAGGGCAAACAATTGGACTTGTTCCCACAATGGGGTATTTCCATGAAGGACATCTTGCTCTTATGCGTGAGGCAAGGAGGCGGGCAGATTGTGTGATCACCACTCTGTTTGTAAACCCCATGCAGTTTGGCCCCACGGAAGATCTCGATAATTATCCCCACAATTTTGGACGTGATACAGCGCTGGCAGAATCTGTCGGCGTTGATTTCTTGTATGCTCCCACCAATGCGGCCATGTATAACGACGAATTTTCCAGTACCGTACATGTCGAGGGCTTGACTTCTGGCCTATGCGGTGCGGCAAGACTGGGCCATTTTGATGGCGTGACCACAGTGGTTGCTAAGCTCTTTAATCAGACATTGCCGCATATTGCCGTCTTTGGTCAGAAAGATTTTCAACAGCTGGCCGTGATTAGACGCATGACCAGTGATCTTGATTTCCCCATTGAAATTATAGCTCATCCCATTGTTCGTGAAGAAAGCGGACTGGCCATGAGTTCCCGAAATACATACCTTAAAGAAGAAGAAATGGGGGCAGCCCTGTCCCTGTCACAGGCAATTGCGGGAGCAAAAGCAATTGCGGCGAACCCTTCTTCCACGTCTAATACCATTAAAAAAAATGTACGGGAATTAATAGAAAAACATGCGGAATGCACAATTGATTATGTGGAGATTGTGAATGCTCTGAGTCTTGAGCCCTGTGATACCATTGATGCGGATTCTATTATTCTGCTTGCAGTGAAGATAAATAAACGTATACGTTTAATTGATAATTCTCTCCTATTGGATACCTGACATGAACCGTCAAATGTTGCGGGCAAAATTACACCGCGCTACAATTACCGAGGCTAATCTTGATTATGAAGGAAGCCTCACCATCGATAAAGATCTTCTGGATGCCGTGGGGATTATTCCCTTTGAGCGGGTGAAGGTTTACAATATTAACAATGGTGAACGTTTTGACACCTATGCCATCGAAGGGAAACGCGGGTCCGGTGTTATTGGCCTGAATGGCGCTGCTGCCAGAAAGGGAATGGTGGGAGATCTGATCATTATTGTCACATTTGGCTTCTATGCTGAAGAAGAACTACAGAGCTATCATCCCAATATTGCTTTACTGAACGAGAAAAATACTATTAAAGAAATGCTGACCAGATAAAACCGTAAACGTTTACCAGCATACCATCTTGGTCCATTTCGGCCTGTTCACATATAACTGCATATGCTACACAGTCCGAAATGAACCAATATGGCGCACTGGTAAACGTTTACCTGTTTGATATGAGAACAATTGAAAAGGAGTCGTCATATGCCCGGTTTTGAAGTTTTTGGAGAGGAAGAAAAACAACAGATCAGTGAAGTTTTAGATACAGGTGTCCTTTTTCGGTATGAATTTGGTGAGCAACGCAAAGGCGTGTATAAAGTTCTCGAATTCGAGAAAAATTTTGCAAAATATTGTGGCGCCGGTTTCGCCCAGGCCGTAACATCTGGAACCGCTGCTTTAAAGGTTGCCATGACAGCTCTTGGCGTAGGCGCAGGGGATGAAGTCATTACCCAGGGATTTACCTTTGTTGCAACCTGGGAAGCCATTCTTGATATCGGCGCAATTCCTGTGTTTACCGAAATTGACGAAACACTGAATATGGATCCCGATGATTTGAGAAAGAAGATCACTGACAAAACCAAATGTATTATTCCCGTGCATATGCTGGGAGCCATGGCCAGGATTGAAGAGATTGTTAGTATTGCCAAAGAACATGATATCCCCGTCCTTGAGGATACTGCTCAGGCAGCAGGAGGCAGAATCAAGGGGCAACATCTAGGTACTTTTGGAAACTGTGGTACCTTCTCCTTTGATTCGGTAAAAACCATGACCACTGGTGAAGGTGGTATGATTATCACCGCCGATGAAAATATGTGGCGTGATATGTCCGAATATCATGATCATGGTCATGACCATGCAGTAAACCCCGGAGGTCGAGGTGGGGAAGGAAGAAGTTTTATCGGGTTTAATTACCGGATGATGGAACTGCAGGGTGCAATGGGAATTGCGCAACTTGCAAAACTTGATTCTATGATAGCTGCCCAAAAAGCAAACAAGGCGAAATTACGAGCAGCTGCTGAGACTATTCCTGGAGTGAAATTCAGAACCCTGGTAGATGAAGAAGGGGATACAGCAACGTTTTTTGCCTTTATGCTGGAAAGCAGTGAGCAGTGTAATAACGTAAATAAAGTACTTGCTGATGCAGGAGTCGGGGCCATTAATTTCAGCGAAAACAGCTGGCATTTTTATCCCAGCTGGGAGCATCTTCACAAGGGTGCAAGTCTTGCAAAATCCGGTTATCCATTTATGGATGGTCAGGGAAAACGCAGAGTTGTCTATGATCCTGATGTGTTACCAAAATCCGCAGATATTATGTCTCGAACGTTAGTGTATCCGGTTTCTATTAAGATGAGCGAAGAACAAATTGGAAAGATGTGTGAGGCGTTGAAAAAAGCTGGAAAAGAGATCGGATAAAAGAAAAAGTACAGGTAAGATTCTTTCGACAGAGAGTCTTACCTGTAAAATTTGTGACTACCGTACTGCTCCACAAAGGTTACCTTGGAGGCCCAGTAAGGTTTGATGTTGTCGAGATGGTAAAAAGTTGATCCGGCAGTGAAATCAGTGGAATTCAAGGCGATAGAAACAGATTTCATACACTGAAAAAATGCCTGTGGATCTTCAGGGATATAGGATTTTTTTTGTTTAATCCAGCTGAACTGATTTGGCTGATTCACAACATTTTTAATGCTGAGGTCTCTTTGGGCGGCACGGTTCAACGTCACATGAGCAACGGCAACCTGGCCAATTATAGGCTCAGAGCGCGCCTCATGGTACACATTCAGTGTTAACCAGAGTAATCCTTCAAGAAATGTCATAGCTTAGTCTCCTTGTTTCAAAAGTGTAATAGGTGTTTCGCTTTTGAATGGTATTAACTTGACATAATAAACAATACTAGTCAAGTAAATTCTTAAGGACATTCGCGGTGTTAAGATGATAGGTTGCTGGTAAGTTTCTAATATCTTACTGATTAATCCCTGTCTAAGAAAAATGCCTATTTTAACCTAGTTAAAGGAACTACAGTGTTTCAAAACAGGGCGGAAGAGTCCATCCAGGGTATTGTTGAGCGAGTTACTTTTCACAATGAAAAGAATGGCTGGAGTGTGCTCAAAGTAAAATGTTACAATGATTTTGATGTCACAAGTGTCATTGTTCATCAGACTAAGGTCTTTGCCGGGGCGACCATGAAGTTCTTTGGCTCCTGGACGAATCATCCCCAATATGGCAGACAATTTACTGCAATACGTTCAGAAGAACGAAAACCCGCATCCAGTGCAGCGCTTGAAAAGTATCTGGGATCAGGCCTCATCAAAGGAGTGGGGCCAAAAACAGCCAAACGCATTGTTGCTCATTTTGGTAAGAATACCTTAACTGTTTTTGAAGAATCCATAGAGGATCTTGTTCAGGTTCCGTTAATCGCTGAGAAAAAGCTAAAAACCATTCGAGAGGCCTGGGAGGAACATAAGGCCATTCGTGATGTTATGCTGTTTTTGCAGGGGCATGGTATCTCTACACTGTTTGCTGTTCGTATTTTTAAAAAATATGGACAACAGGCCATCGCAATTGTCACCGAGAATCCTTATCGGCTTGCCAATGATTTTTATGGGATCGGGTTCTTTTCTGCCGATAAAGTGGCACTTTCCTTAGGTATTGCCCTTGATGCGCCCGTACGTATTTTTGCTGGAATCAGGCATATTCTTGCCGCATCAAGGGAACAGGGGCACTGTTATTTAAGTTATGATCAGATTCTTACCGGCATTAAAGAACTTCTGGAGTTGGATCTTACAGAGTTTTTAGATAGGTATCTACACCAGATGGAAGATGAAAATCTTTTGAAAAAAAGAACTCTTCCTCAGGCTGATGCTGTACCCCTTGTCTGCTATTATTCAAAAACACTCTATTACGATGAGCAAAACAGCGCAGATCTGTTAGGACGTCTTTGCCGTGATGTTCCGGTTGAGCAGGCAAGGATTGAAAAATGGATTGTTGCCTATAATGATAAACAGGAGTTTAGCCTGAGTTCTGAGCAGGAAGATGCGGTTAAAAAACTCGTGGCTCATGGCTGCGGGATTCTTACCGGTGGCCCGGGTTGTGGAAAAACAACAACCACTAAAACACTGGTGAATTTATTCCTGGCTATGGGGAAAACCGTTTTACTTGCTGCACCAACAGGGCGTGCCGCACAACGCATGGAAGAGGTGGTCGGGCTTGAGGCTAAAACTATTCACAGGTTACTGGGGTTTCAGAATGGCTCTTTCAAGCATAACCGTGAACTACCGCTTGCCACAGATGTTCTGGTGGTTGATGAAAGTTCCATGCTTGATATTTCCCTTACAGCATCGCTGCTTGCTGCAATTCCCGAAAATGGGCAGCTTATCCTGATTGGTGATGCCGATCAACTGCCATCTGTGGGAGCCGGTAATGTTCTTGCAGATCTGTTGAAGTCAAAGCGCATTCCAAACTATCATTTAAAAACTGTATTTCGCCAGGCCGAAGAATCTCACATTATAGGTTATGCCCATGAAATTAACCGCGGATGTGTGCCCTATATCCCATCTCCTTTTAAGGAACCTCAACTCTGGCAGCAGCGGTGTGATTGTCTGTTTATTGATTCAAATGAAGCGACTCAGGAACAATTACGAATTGTAAAACGTGCAAAGGAGCAGATAGCATTAGATAAAAGAGAAGAGGTATATGGTGAAACAAATTTATATCTGGAAAAGGATATCGCAGTAGAAGAAAAAAATACAATAGCGTCCAAAATCCCTGATAAATATGAACATATCGATTTCGGCCTGCTGCAGACAGCAGAGAATAGTGCCACAGAGTTACGGTCAGTTCTTAAGACAGTACATCCCTGGTCATCCCTTTATTTTGGTTTAACCGCTGGCCAGGTCATCCTGCGTCTTTACTCAGAATGGATTCCAAAATATTTTGGCAAGGATGTGGAGATTCAGGTGTTGTCCCCCATGACCAGGGGAAGTCTTGGCACAGTAAAACTCAATCAAAGCTTGCAAAATTGCATTAATCCTCAGCAATCCGACAAAGCGCAGATAAATCTTGGCGAAAGGGTTTTTCGTGTGGGAGACCGGGTGATTCATAGAAAAAATAATTATGATTTAGGCGTTTACAATGGGGATATTGGTGTGATTACAGAGGTTAATTCCATGGAACTCGGTTGCACTGTTCGCTTTCTGTCTGATCAACGTCTGGTGGAATATCAGAAAGAACAGATCAGTGAACTTGATCTGGCCTATGGGATCACCATCCATAAATCACAGGGCAGTGAATTTGATTGTGTTATTATTCCCATTGTTTCTCAGCACTTTATGATGCTGTTTCGAAATCTAATCTATACGGGGCTTACACGAGCCAAGAAACTGGCAGTATTTGTGGGGACTCGTCAAGCTCTCGGTATGGCTGTCCGTAACGTCGATACCGCTTCCAGACAAACTGCGCTTGCTGAATTACTGGCTGGAAGATAGTAGGTTTTGTCTAGTGATACCACGCAGAGTGAAGACATTTTTTAACTAATCCTGTTTGTCTTTCTTCCATTTTTCTATTTCTGCCATTTCCTTTTCGTAGCAATCAGGGCAGATCCCGTGACTAAATTCAGCTTCAGAGTTTTCCCTGATGTAGCATTCCAACTGGTTCCAGTATCCCTGGTCGTCTCGTATCTTTTTGCATGAGGCGCAGATGGGAATAATTCCACTGAGGAGTTTTACTTTGGACAGTGCGTCCTGAAGCTCATTGATCAGTTTTTCCCGTTCCTGCTCTCCTTCTTTTTGTTTTGAAATGTCCCTGGCCACGTAGATGGATCCAAGGAGTGTGCCATCATCGTGAAAGCAAGGGGAACAGGTAACAAGCATGGGAAAGCCCAGATAGGGGTAATTGATCTCTTCACTGATAGTGCGATTTTCAGTTATGGCTTGCAGGTGTGGGCAGTTATGACATGGCTGGTCTTTGTTATGCATTACTCTGTAGCAGTGCTTTCCCAGGATACTTTCTGGCTTTTCACCGAGAACGTCGGCCATTGTTTTGTTCACTCTGACATAACGCATTTCTTTATCGAGAACAGCAATGAAATCCGGGATGGTGTCAAAAGTGGTGGACCACTGTCTGGCTACAAATTCAAGTTCTTCGTTGATCTTCTCACGTTCGGCTATTTTCCGTTCCAGAGCTTTGTTTATGATGTCTTTTTCTGCTGTCCTTTTTTTTACCATCTCTTCCAGATGATTCATGTAGGACTTGATTTGTTCCTCATTACGTTTTTGATTTGTGATATCGCGGATGAGAATAAGAAGGCAGTGTTCATTGTCATTTATTACCGGGATAATTTTGAAGCGAAGGAAGCGTTGGTTGATTTTAATCGGGTCGGGATCGCCGAGAGTGATGGGAACGTTTTTCAGTGTGTTGACGGTCTCTTCTATAATGGCTCGGTCTGTCCCTTGAAAAAGTTTGAAAAAATTTGAAGAAAGAATTTGTTCAGGATTGGAATCGAAAAAAAGGCTCCCCTTTGCATTACAGTATGTAATGCTTCCATCTGGAGTGAGTTCAAGAAAACCATCTTCCATGGATTCCAGGGTTATTTCAAAATGCCTCTTTCTGGAAAGGAGTTCTGTTGTTATTTGTCGTTTGTAGACATTCTCAGCTCCAAGTATCTTTTGGGGAAATTTTTTGTCCACAGAAGAGAAGACAGCCTGAATATTCAGTTCCATCTCCTTTACGGGTCCCTTTGCAATACAAGCGTCAGCACCGACACCGTGAAAGTCAAAGTTTTCCTCAGCGGCAATTGCAGAGAGGATGATAATGACCGTATCATCAAACTCTTTTTTGGTGCGAATGATGCGACAGAGTTGTTCGCCGTCAATATTTGGCATAATAAGGTCAGTGACAATGATATCGGGGTGGAAATGTTTCAGAATCGCAAGGGCAGAAAGGCCATCTTTGGCAGTTTTAATTGTGCACCCTTTCATTTTCAGAACCCTGGAGAGAAGTCTCAAAATGATCGGATTATTGTCAACCAGCAGAATTTTTTTTTCTTTCATTGCATACCTGTGAAATGGGTAGCTCGGATGAGTCCTGTTCTTATGCTGTTTTGCAATATCTATGCCAGCCATAACGCGTGAGGGTTGGCATGTTACGGGTTTTATGTACACTGTTTTTCGAATTCGAATGAAATATGGAATTTTCAAAGAACCCTTGAGTGAATATCGTGATGTTTTAGTTTTATAAACTTCACTGAAGAATGTCGTAATGGCAGTTAGCCTCGACCGGGCATAAACTTTGCAATATTCTTATTTCATGATGAGGAAAGGTCTTCTCTGTAAAAGGAGGCAACTCGCTATATGCTCATTTGAGGAGTTATATTGACAACTGTCGTTAACTTAGTGGTCGGTAACCGGAAACTTGGTTTTTAACGCAGAGGCTTGTTTGCATCATTGAAAAAATCAACAGAAGAATGTTTCAAATCGCTTAAAGGCCCATTACGAATGATTTTCGGAAATAATTTAGAGTGAATATTGGTCGATTAACCATCTACTGGTGATTACAGGCAACAACGCTTATATTTTTTGCCGGACCCACAGGGGCATTTTTCGTTACGACTGATCTTCTTCGTTGACGATTCTGGTGTTCCGTCAAGGTAAAACCATTTGTTGTCCTCACGTACAAAACGGCTTTCCTCGTGCAAATGACAGAGGTGGTCGGAACTGATAAAACGTGCCGTAAAAGTCACTGTTCCTTTGATGTCTTTTTCTGATCCTTCCTCGTGGTTTTCCACTTTCAGGTCGAGCCATTGCACAGGTGCTTCTTCGATATTCAAAGTCTCAGGGCGACTCTCCTTTGCCCATGTTTTTAGAAGATAATTGTTATCCTCTAAAGTAAAAGCAGTATAGCGGGAGCGCATTAACTGCTCTGCTGTTTTTGCAAGTGAGTGATCTTTAATTATAAGAGCACAGCACTCAGCAAAGGAGGCGGTGCTTCCACAGGGGCATGGTTTATTATCCATCATTTATTTCTCTTCGTTTTAGGGTGCGGTATAATTTGAGCCCAAGCAGGATAAAGGGTGCGCCATGATAGAACAGATCAAATATATCCAGTGGTTTGCTTAACTGACCCTGACTGAGCATCCGTATTTTTTCAACAAGATGCGGCTCTGGAACAAAGGGTGCCAGACCAAGTAAAACACAGAGGAGCAGAAGAATTGATAATGGGATGTCGTCAATAAATTTCATTATGGTATAAGAATGTTATTACAGGTGCGGTAATCGAGTGAGGGAGAGTTTTTGAATCACCTGGGTGGCTGTTTCTTCAATGGACTTGCCATCGGTGGCGATAACAGGCATGTTGTAGCGCAAAAAAATCTGATGGGCCTGTTGCAGCTCATTTGAGCATGTGGAAAGCTCGGCATATTTACTGTTTTTGTATCGTTCTTCCCGCATATGATGCAGATTTTTGGCCGTCGTTGAAAGTCCTATGGCTTTATGTTTGTTGCGTACAATTGCTGGCGGCAGACGAGCGCTTTCAAGATCTTCGACCACCAGGGGATAATTCGCAGTTTTTATACCCATCTGGGTGGCAAGATATACCGAAATCGGTGTCTTGCCAGAACGTGAAACGCCAAGCAGGATGGCTTCGGCCTCATCGTAATCTCTCATGCGGGATCCGTCATCATGGGAAATACTGTACTGAATGGCTGTGGCTCGTCTTGCCATAGTCGAGTCATCGAGGTGACGGGCTGTACCTGATATTCGGATCGCTTTGGCTTCCAATAGCTTTTCAAGGTGTTTAAGGTAAGAATCACAGATATTGAAAAATTCGACCTCGGGTATATCCAGGATAGCAATGAGTTCTTTATTCATGACGGTTGAAAAAACAAGCGGAAATCTACCCATCGATCTGGCTCGGATATGATCTATTGCTTCCTTTGCATCGGTTTCGGTCTGGATAAACGGAATTTTTTCCGTATTAAAACTAATTTCTGGAAACTGGCAAAGAAGCGATTTGCCAAGATCTTCTGCCAGAATGCCAGTACTTCCGGAAAGGTAATATACATCTTTTGAGTGCCACATCTTCCTATTGTCTCCTTTGCAATACTATGGTAATTTTCTGCTCTCATGTCTTTGTATCAGAAAAGTACGTCTCCTGAAAGTATTCTCTTGATCATTCATTAATTATGGCTTCCATTCGACAACTTCTCTCTTCCTATTCATTCCTCGGGCTTATTCGATATCTGCGTATGCGTCTTATGGGGAAAGAATTGATGGTGGGAGGCAGTTGCAGGAATTGTGGAAGTTGTTGTCGTAAGATTAACCTTGAAGGCCAAAATGGCTGGCTCCGCAAAAGAGAGGATTTCTTTAAGATTGCTGCCGATTATCCAGAGTATAACCGTTTTCAGTTCACTGGTAAGGATGAACAGGGATTCCTTCAGTTTTCCTGCTCATGGCTGACCAAAGAAGGGCTATGCAAGGAACATAGCAAAAGACTGGATCTTTGTCGGAATTTTCCGGATAAGAGTCTGCACTTTTGTGGTGGAGCACTTCCGCCCACATGCGGATACATGCTTCAAGAGGTTCGCCCCTTCGAAAAGTACTTGAATGATGAGATAAATAAATGAAACGTGTGCTTATCCTCGAGCCCTATTACGGTGGTTCTCACAAATTGTTTCTCCAGGGGCTGCAGCAGAACATCGAAGCAGATTTTGTATTGATGACATTGCCGGCTCGTAAGTGGAAAATGCGGATGCAGTTTTCTGCCATCTGGTTTGTTGAAGAAATTAAAAAGCTTCCCAGGGGAAAGCAATCCTTCGATGTTGTTCTTTGTTCCACCTTTGTTGATGTGGCCGTTTTTAGAGCATTGGTCCATCCTGTTCCCGGTTGGAACAAAGAGGCAGTGGTGAAGACTTATTTTCACGAAAATCAGTTTGCCTACCCCAGTCAGAAACAGGATATTTCCATGCGTCAGTTTACAGCAATAAACTGTACAACGGCTCTTGCTTCCGATGCGTGTGCATTTAATTCTCTCTTTAATCTCGATACATTCCTGGCAGGAGTACAAAAGGTAGTTAAATTTGCCACCGATATGAAAATCCCGGGTGTTGTTGATGCTATCAGGCAAAAGAGTGTGGTGCTCTACCCCGGAATGGATTATTCATTTATTGATGAGGTCACCGTCTCAAAAAAAGATGGTGGCGCGCCGATCATTGTCTGGAATCATCGTTGGGAGCATGACAAGGGGCCGGAAATATTTTTTAATGCTCTGTATACGTTGCAGAAAAAGAGAATTGTTTTTCGTTTGATTGTCCTTGGAGAATCCTATGCTAATATGCCGGAATGTTTTAGCACTGCCCAAAAACGATTGGCAGATGAAATACTTCATTTTGGCTATGCTGAATCGAGAAAAAAATATGCAGAATTATTACGTATGGGAGATGTGCTTGTTTCCACGGCAAAGCATGAATTCTACGGAATTGCGGTGCTTGAAGGCATCCGGGCAGGATGTTATCCCTTGCTTCCCGAAAGTCTTTCCTACCCAGAACTCTATGGAAAAGAATTCTTGTACACTCCTGGAAAACTCGTAAAAAAACTGGAAGAATATCTGCGCTATCCTGTATGTTTAGAAAATGAAACACGAAATAGTCTGACGACACGTTTTTCCTGGCATTGCCAGCGGGAACATTACACTAAATGGCTTTTGGGATGAACCCTGAACCCATGGGGGAAATATGAGTAAGAATATTGTCTTAATAGGTTTTATGGGAGTGGGGAAGGGTAGAACCGCCAGAACTCTTGCTGAAAAAACGGGTAGATTTGCAGTCGATTGCGATGACCTGATAGAGAGTTTCACCAATAAAAAAGTTAAAAAGGTATTTGCCAAATTTGGTGAGTCTCGTTTTCGGGAGCTTGAAAGAGAAGTGGCTCTGTGGCTTGAGAAAAGTGTGAAGAATACTGTTGTCTCAACGGGAGGCGGCTTTTTGCAGGTCCCGAATCTCTCGAAAATTGGAACGGTTATCTATTTGCATGCTGATTTTGATAAAATTCTGCAATCAATTACCAAGCATCCTAATGCTAAAAAGAAGATTAAAAAGCGTCCGTTGTTGCAAGATCTTGATAAGGCACGAGCGTTGCTCGCAACTCGTCTGCCGCTTTATCGTGCTGTTGCTGATCATGAGATCAGTGTTGCTGGTAAAAGTATAGAAGATGTGGCGGACGAAATTTATCAGCTTCTGTCGTAATTCATTCGTGATATTCTAAGAGGAAAATGTCGTATGTCAAATTTATCATTAAACAAATTAGATGGTTACAAAGAAATAGCAGGGCCGGTTGTGACTGTTATTATGGATGGTGTAGGAATTGGTCCACAGGATGAGAGCGATGGTGTGGCAATGGCATACACACCTGTTCTCGATGAACTTTCCACCGGAAAACTTGTAACACGATTAAAAGCCCATGGCCTGGCTGTTGGCTTGCCCACGGATGGTGACATGGGGAATTCGGAAGTGGGGCATAATGCCCTTGGTTCCGGCAGAATTTTCTCGCAGGGTGCCAAACTCGTGAATCAGGCCCTGCAAAGCGGGACAGTATTTCAGGGAGCGACATGGAAAGAGATACAAAAACGAACGAGAAAAGGTGGAACCTTACACTTTATAGGTCTTGTTTCCGATGGTAATGTCCATAGTCATGTGAAGCATTTGTATCATCTGCTTGAACAGTGCAAGGTCGAAAATGTACAGAACGTTCGTGTGCATGGGCTACTTGACGGCCGGGATGTATCCCCGAAAAGTGGGCTGGAATACTTTCAACCCCTGGAAGAGAAATTAAAATCATATTCCACCGATGGAAAAGACTACTGCATTGCATCTGGAGGTGGTCGAATGATTGTCACCATGGATCGTTATGGTGCCGATTGGTCAATTGTTGAAAGGGGGTGGCAGGCGCATGTTCTTGGCCTTGGAAGAGGGTTCGCTTCTGCCTGTGAGGCCATTCAAACCTATTACGATGAAGATCCTGAGATGACCGATCAATATATGGAAAGTTTTGTCATTGAACGGGATGGAAAGGCAGTGGGGACAATCGAAGATGGTGACACTGTTATTCTCTTTAATTTTCGAGGGGACAGGGCGATAGAAATATCCCGTGCCTTTGACGATGAAGTGTTCACCGCTTTTGACAGAGTTCGCAAGCCGGATGTTTTGTTTGCAGGTCTTATGCAATATGATGGTGATGCCATGATACCAGAGCATTACCTGGTAGAGCCTCCAGCTATTGATAACACCCTGGGCGAGTATCTGTGCGCTGCAGGGGTGAGCACTTTTGCCATATCTGAAACCCAAAAATTTGGGCATGTAACCTACTTCTGGAATGGGAATAAGTCCGGATATATTGATGCAGATCTTGAAAAATACGTTGAAATTGAATCGGATAAAATCACTTTTGATCTGCGTCCATGGATGAAAGGCGCTGAAATAACCGATCAGGTAATAGAGGCCATAGAAAGTGGAAAGTATAAAAATATTCGTTTGAACTATCCCAATGGTGACATGGTTGGCCATACCGGTGTTCCTATTTCTGTACGGATTGCTGTTGAAACGGTGGATCTTATGTTACGACGTTTACTTCCTGTTCTTAAGAAGGCAAAAGGTATTGCTGTCATAACGGCAGATCACGGAAATGCGGATTGTATGTGGACGGAGAAAGGTGGGCAGCGAACTGCCATGGTGGCCCATACCAAAAATCCGGTTCCGTTGATTATTAAAGATTATAGTGAACAAAACAGCTTTGTTTTGCAGGATATTGATGAGCCTGGGCTGGCAAATGTTGCGGCAACCGTTTTGAATCTGCTTGGTTTTGAGGCTCCTGAGGATTATGAGCCGTCATTAATCGTGATGACGTCGTAATGACTCTTTAACCATGAAGAAAAGAACGACAATAATTTTGATTTTTTAACTTCATGTTCTTCGTGTTCTTCATGGTGATGTTTGTCTTTTTATTTTGCCTGCAATCGTGATTAAATAAAAAAAACTTTTATTTAATGATATACTAAACCTGCTGGAATCACTAGTATTGTAGGGATCTGGAGGAGCTCGATTTTTCTTGACACAAAAAAAATCGATAATGCTGAAAATTCCTCTGGCGTTTTTAGTTCTCTTCCTGTAAAATAAAAAAACGTATAAATTGTACAGGGTGACGCACGAACGGCTCGATATAGTATTGGGTTATCTTTTCCGGTTGTTTCGGAGGGAATGTTACTCGGGTGCAATTAAAAAAGCATGATCACGCAGTTGATCAGTACTAAGGACAAGGGTATTATGTTAGAAGGCACAGTAAAATGGTTTAACGAGGCTAAAGGTTTTGGTTTTTTGGAGCAGGAAGGTGGAAAGGATGTATTCGTTCACTACTCTGCCATTAGCAGTGACGGATTCAAAACCCTGAACGAAGGTGATCGGGTAGAATTTGAGATCACTGAAGGTCCTAAAGGTCCTGCTGCAGCAAATGTGTGCAAAATATGATCTGAAACAAATTCAATTTTGTTTAAGATTGCCTAAAGGGGCTAAGCTGTTTTTTACAGTTTAGCCCCTTTTTTTGTGTTTTGTTCACCTATACTGTATACTTTTGGGTAAGGGCTCATAAGGTGTCAGCTAATGGTGAGTGAAAAAAACGAAAAGAAAATGTCGAATAACTCCAAATAGGATCAGGTATGGAAGGACTTTCCAAATCGCAACGTGCACGTCTTGCAATACGAACCTTTAAGGTTATTGCAGATGCCCTTATTTTTCGAGGGTACTTTAAGCCATCAGGGAAATCAGGAGAAAAGCTCTCGGAATCATTAAAGGTGTTTAACCCAGAAATTTATGGGACCATGGCTGATCCGCGAATTGTTGAGTTGCAGGGGCTGGAATATGTTATGGATCGTATGCCTCGTGGTGTTGAAAAATGTAGTCGCATTATTTTGACAGCTGATGAAGATTTTCGAGATACTTCCTTTGAAAAGATAACTCCTCTTAAACGAAGGCGGCATGCGTATATTGTCTCCGACAAAGAGATCTGCTTCGTTATCACCCGTGGCTTAACTGAAATCTATGACGTTCTCACTCATCTTACTTTTCTCAATATAGAATCTCAGAAAATTAGACGACAGGCATGTCTCAGGGAGAAGGGTATCAGCTCTGAATGGAGTGATCTCGAAGCATTGGTAAAAAGCGGCATAAGTCCGGAGGGGAGTCAACTCGATCAGGCTATTTGGAATTTGTCAATTATTCTTGGTAGAACCTATCGACAGACAAGGGAATGCTATGAGAATTTTGCCATCAATCATCAAAAGGAAGAAAAGTATAATAACGGTCTTTTTGCAACCATTTATGAGATGGGAAATCGTATAATTGCAGAACATGAATCAAACAGCAATCTGCTGACTATCTATTTCACTCCCTCATTGCAGGAGATGATCGGCGTTCATACCTATGCTACGCGCTGGGCAAAAAATATAAAACACTTTCTATATGAAAACGATTTCGAAGGGAGAAACATTCATGTGGTCAGTGCCAATATGCATTCCATGGTAAACCTTCTCTACGGAGCTGGTTTTCTACGTGAACAGGGCGTAAAAGTCCCTGATGACCTCTATGCGATGATCGCAAATATCAGGGACGTAAAGGCTGATATCTACGACTATGCCTCGCGGCATGGTTTTTCTTATTTACGGGACACGTCTGAATCAAATATTGACACCATGGTTATTGATACAGAGGATATAGAAGATAATTTTATTCATGACAGTGTTTCCTATGATATCGAGAATTTACATAAAACTCGACCAGTGATAGTTATTCTTGATTACGCCTTCGGAACCCAGGCTTTTGATATTTTAGATGAGCTTCTTTGTCCCTGTCATTTCAATGAAATTGACGTTTCCTTCACTGTAAAATCCATCAATATCATGGGCAAAGCCGGTATTCTATCAGGTAACAGGGGAGATATTATGCTTGCCACCTCCCATGTGATGGAGGGGACACCTAATAATTATATTGTTGAAAATGATCTTGCTGTGGAAGACTTTGATGAAGATTTTCCAATACATGTAGGGCCAATGGTCACCGTTCTTGGAACGTCGTTGCAGAACAGGGATGTCTTGAAACGTTTTCATCGCTCACATTGGAAGGCAATTGGCCTTGAAATGGAAGGCGGACATTATCAGCGTGCTATCAGCGCTGCCATCATTCAGGGGCATGTGCCAAAGGACATCAAAGTACGATATGCCTACTATGCTTCCGATAATCCCTTGCAGGAAGGGCAAACGCTGGCGGCTGGCTCTTTAGGAGATGTCGGTGTAGTTCCCACGTATATGATAACCAAGGTGTTTTTTCAAAAAATCGTGAGTCAAAAGTAAAAGAAACAATGCCGGTTCTAAAAAAACATCGTCTGGCCAGGGTGTCTCCCTGGGTCCTTGCTGCGGCTTGTGGCTTGTTGACTCTTATCATAGCTGTTTTTGCTGTGAATAATTATCGCCGCGATAAAACATTGATGACTGATATCCTTCTTGAAAAGGGTGCTACTCTGATTCGATTTGTGGCCTCAAGCTCAAGAAATTCTATTTATGCTGGACTAAGAGCCGGACAGCCACTTGATGCCCTGTGGCCCGAGAATGTACAACGGGTGTTGGAACATGCTTCCGGTCATCCTGGTGTTAAATTTCTAGCACTTGTAGATGATAAAGGGCAGATTGTTGCCAATTCTAATCCTCAGGACAGGCATCGTGTGGTATCAGCCCAAACCTATGCTTTTTCACAAAAACTGGAAGATAACAGCCTTAACTCCAGAACTTTCAACTATCGAATAGTCAAAAAAGAAAAATCATCAGTTTTTCAGGTAGCCGCCATGTTACCACCCGTTGGAAAACGATTGTTTGAACAATTTGCAGCACAATCTGCTAATACTGTACCGCATATGGGAAGAAATATGATGTCTGGCACTGGCCGGCGCCATGGCTTCCTTCCTTCCTGGAAAGCTGATCTTGAAGAATTGAGTAAACAGCGGTTTGTGATCCTGGTTGAATTGGATATGATGCAGTTCAATCAGCGCTTACAACGGCAAAAGCTGGAAATTATAGTGCTTTCAATCGTCCTGTTACTTGTTGGTCTCGGAGGCTGGTTGTCTATCTTGACTCTTGAAGGGCTCAAAGGTTCGCAGTCGAGGTTACGGCGGGTTGAAGCCTTTCGGGATATGCTTATTTCTTCCTTGCCCGTTGGCTTAATTGCAACGGATAATAAAGGAAAAATTATTTTATATAATCGTTCTTCGCAGGAATTTACCGGAATAACTGAAACACAGGCGATGGATTCTGACACCGAAGTATTTAGAAATATACCAGAAATCGCAGAAGCGTTTGATGATACCTGGAGTGGCACAAGTCCCACATATATAAAAGAGGCTCAGGTACAAAACAGTAACGGAACAAACTATACCCTGCAATTAAATAGGCTTTCCATCGTTGATCGTGAAGAAACTCCTCTTGGGACATTGCTCCTTATGCAGGATCTCAGCCAGGTAAAAAAACTTGAGGAAGAACTGAGAAGAAGTGAAAGACTGGCAGCACTGGGTAAGATGGCAGCAGGCGTTGCCCATGAGTTACGCAATCCTTTAAGTTCTATCAAAGGACTTGCGCTGGTTTTACAATCTCGTTTTCAGAAGAATAACCAGGATCGGGAGACTGCAAATATTCTGGTACAGGAAGTCGAGCGTTTGAATCGTTCCATCTCTGAATTGCTTGATTACGCGAGGCCTCAGAGTCTGCGAAAGAAAACCGTTGATATTATCGCATTGTTGCATAAAGCGCTTTCGCTGATCCGGATTGATGCAGAAGCTGCAGGGGTATATCTTACCAGCAGTTTTCAGACAAATTTGCCAACGGTTCAGGCTGATGAAGATAAGTTAACTCAGGTGTTTCTCAACCTTTTGATTAATGCTATTCAATCCATGGAAAAGAAGGGTGGGCGGCTTGATGTTCGGGTGGGTGCAACCGATAGAAAAGTTGAAATTGTTGTTGCTGATAGTGGTTGCGGAATTTCTAAGGAAGACTTGAGCCATGTATTTGATCCTTACTTTACAACCAAGCCCGAAGGTACCGGGCTTGGTATGGCCATGTCTGCTAAAATCATAGAGGAGCATGGTGGAAAGATATATCTTCGCTCAAAGGTTGGGATGGGAACTATGGTTGTTGTTTCAATTCCCATTTAAAAGCGATAGTTATTTGTTACCCAGTCCTAATGGTAATTCTTTTGGGGGGAGATCTTGTGGCACTTCGGTCTTGTTCTGGTTCTTTTTTCCCTGAAAAAAATGTACCAGGGTTTGAAAGACTGTTTTTACTCCTGACCAGATTTTAGGAAGAAGGTAGATCGCCAGGAGAAGAAAGGCAATAAAGAAGAGTAGAAAAGCCAGTGGGTAGTAGAGCATAGCCCAGATTCCGCCAATTACTGCCACATCTTCAAGCACTGATGCTGTCCAGTTTGAAAAAGGCTCCGGGGACGTGTTGATCAGTACTCGCGACCCTGCTTTTATGGCATGGGTTGTTGCAGAGATTCCTCCACCTAAAATTCCTGCGGCGATGACCAGACCGGGGCTTACTTCACCAACCGCACCAGCGGCAAGCATCACGCCTGCGGGGATTCTGATAAATGAGTGAATCGCATCCCAACCAGTGTCTATACCCGGTGTTTTATCAGCAAAAAATTCCACCAGATACATAAGAGCAGCTGCGCCAATCACCAAAGGATCCTGCAAAATCAGTAATTGTTCGGGTAGGACAACGTTTCCAGTGACTCCAAGCACGCCTAAAACAGCAATGGTAGCGTAGAGGTTTATTCCTGCAGCCCAGGCTGTTCCCATAGTGAGGGCCAGTGTTGCAATGAGTTGTTGGTATGCGTCCATGTCGTACCTTGGTTAAGTGAATGCGTATTTTTCTAGTTATAACTCCTTTCTACAGGAAACAGGATAAGCAGTATCTCTTTTGTTGGCAAGGGCTGCTCTTAGGGCTCGGTAAGAAACAACTTGGACTTTCCAATTCGCAACTGTACCATACCTTCAGTCGATTTTATATTTTCGCAATCCTCACGTAGCAAGCTACGCTGCGGTTTCAAAAATAAAAAATCGACTGAATCTACCGCACATTTACGACTGGAATTATCCAAGTTATTTCTTGCCGAGCCCTTACTTGTGGAAATTACTGTTTAAGAATTCACATTCCTTCGGTGTTAGATCAAATTTTATTTCCACCTGCTGCAAAAGTGATTTTCTGCTTTTGTCCGGGTATTGTTCCACTAGACTTGCAAGCTCAGCAAGAGCCTGTTTCGTTTTGTCGCCAGTTCCTTGTGTTGGGTGTTGTGTACTCATTACAATCCTTAAATGATGAGTTGTTTTTTACTTCGAAATTCGACATTCCCTGTTCGATATTCGATATTCTCTTTTTTCGCTTTCCCTACTTACAGGGTTTTAAAATAATCCCTGCAAGGGGAGGTACCGTTACATACGTATGAAACGGTGCCTGTGCATAGGGCTCATCAATGGATTTGTAAATGACCTTATCCGTACTGTTGCTGCCACAGAATCTGCTCTGATCAGAACAGAAGATCTGTTCATAATTAGATCCCGTGGGTAGACCCATTTTGTAGTCGTAAAAGGTCTGTGGTGTAAAATTCAGCAGACAAACCAGATGGTCTTTTCTCTCCCTGGCAAATCTTGCATAGGAGATAATGGAGTTCTCACGATCTTCAAGATCCATCCATTGGAAACCTTCAGGGCTAAAGTCCTGTTCCCATAATGATGGATTTTCCTTATATATTGTGTTGAGTTGTTCGAAAAAATCAAGCATTTCTTCATGCATGCCATTTTCTTTAAACAAATGAAAATCAAGGCTTTGTTTACAATTCCATTCCTTCCATTGTCCAAATTCACAACCCATAAAAATAAGTTTTTTACCTGGGTGCATCCACATTGAAAGAAAAAACAGACGAAGATTGGCAAATTTCTGCCCAAGATCACCTGGCATTTTATCGATCAGCGATCGTTTGCCATGTACCACTTCATCATGGGACAGGGGAAGAATAAAGTTTTCAGAAAAGGCATACACGATAGAGAATGTTAGGCTGTTATGATGGAATTTTCGATAAATAGGGTCCTTTTCAAAATAATTCAGGGTGTCATTCATCCAACCCATATTCCATTTAAAACCAAATCCCAAGCCACCCATATCTGCAGGTTTTGAAACACCGTAAAAACTGGTTGATTCTTCTGCAATCATTAACGTTCCAGGCTGACGTTCATACACCACAGAGTTCAGGTGTCGTAAGAATTCGATGGCTTCAATATTTTCACGGCCACCATAGTCATTAGGAAGCCACTCTCCCTCCTGTCGTGAATAATCGAGGTAGAGCATGGATGCCACAGCGTCCACCCGTAACCCGTCGATATGGTAAACATCAAGCCAGAACAGGGCGTTGGCAATTAGAAAATTACTGACCTCTTTACGGCCATAGTTATAGATGAATGTCCCCCATTCCGGGTGTTCTCCTTTTCGCGGATCCTCATGCTCAAATAGTGCTGTGCCATCAAAACGCGCAAGGCTATGCGCGTCTTTAGGGAAATGTGCAGGAACCCAGTCGAGAATAACGCCGATTCCTTCCTGATGACAGGTGTCAACAAAGTACATAAAATCTTCCGGCGTTCCGTAGCGACTCGTAAGGCTGAAAGGGCCAGTGATCTGGTACCCCCATGACTCATCGAGGGGATGCTCCATGACAGGCATTAATTCGATATGGGTAAAGCCAAGTTGCTTAACGTAGGGGATAAGTGTGGCGGCCAGTTCTATAAAAGTTAAGAAACGCTCAGGGTGAGCAGGGTCACGCTTCCAGGAACCGGGATGTACCTCATAGATGGACATGGCCTTATCGTAAGGATCACAACTTTTTTTGGACTCCTGCCACTCTGCATCCTGCCACTCATAATGATCAAGGTATCGTACAACGGAGGCTGTTTTGGGACGATGTTCTCCAAAAAACTGGAATGGATCCGATTTAATGAGAATATCACCTCGTAACGTACGGATTTCATATTTGTAGATTTCGTTTTCTTCCAAACCCGGGAGGAACAGTTCCCATATTCCAGATCCACCTAGGCTGCGCATGGAATGAATCCGGCCATCCCAGCCATTAAAGTCACCAATAATGGACACCCGTGAAGCAGAAGGGGCCCAGACACGAAAGATCGTGCCTGTTATGCCAGAGTACATACCGGGTTGGGCACCCATATGGTTGTAGAGCTCGTAGTTGGTACCGAAATTGAAAAGAAATCTATCCTGTTCGCCGAGGATGGGCATAAAACGATAGGGATCATTAACGGTCTGGACGACACCGTCGAAATAGGTGATTTTGTATTGATATGTATAAGGATCAAGATCCTGATCATTTACTTTTCCGGGGTCTATTTCAACCTCGAAGAGTCCTTCATCTCGCACCTTGTTCATGGGGATTTCATTGTCATCCACCACAAGGAAAACGCTCTTGGCATGGGGTTGAAAGCACCTGACAACAGCAGTTAGTTTTTTCTTCCCTGTGAAGTGAACACCTAGAACCTGGAAGGGATCGTAATGTTCAGCACGAAGAAGGCGATCAACTTGTTCATTTATATCCATATGGTACCCCGGATTTTGAGTGATGTAGAACAGTAAAATTGACTCTTTTTTTACAGTAGCAAATCCATTCAGGAAAACATAGGTTAAATCAACATTCCTTGACGCTTTTCGAGATTTTTTGTTATTATGAAGTAGTTAATTAATATTTATACTACTATTTTGGAGTGAGCATCCCTGAGTTATGGAACAATCCGAACAGCCGATAATAAATTCTCTAACAGGATCATTTTTACTTTCAACTCCGAAGATGCCTGATCCCAGGTTCTCTGAGCAGGTGATTTATATCTGTAGTCATGGGCATGAAGGATCGGTTGGAATTGCCGTTAATAAACCAAATCTTTCTATCACCCTTGAGGAAATTCTGCTAACCAATGGGCTTCCGGTTCCTGAGGGCCTCAATGCTCCAGTGTATACTGGAGGGCCGGTGGAACCAAATTCTGCTTTTATTCTGTATGGATCTGAATATCACACAGAGCAGCATCTGGAGGTAAGTTCATCGGTTTATATGACAAGAAATACAAAAGTTCTTGAAGATATAGGAAATGGAAAGGGACCTGAGAAATTTCTTTTTGCTGTTGGGTATGCTGGATGGGGCCCGGGGCAACTTGAAGGGGAGCTTGTTCGGCAGGGCTGGCTCACTATTCCTGCAGATGATTCTATCATTTTTGATGTCCCCGATAACGAAAAATGGCAGGCAGCAGCTGCAATGTATGGTGTGGATATTACAACTTATCAGGATTTGATCGGAAACGCCTGATTGAACAGTTACCTAAATAAAACAATAAAAAAATGGCTGAATTAAAAGATATATTTGAATGTACCCGTTGCGGCTACTGTTGTCAGGGCGAAACTACTGTTTCGCTCGATGAAGATGATCAAAAACGAATGATTGCAACTTTGGGCCTTTCCCGTGAAGAAGTGAAGGAAATGTATTGGCGTGTCACCGGGAATGTCGTGCAGATGAAAATTCAAGATGGGCACTGCATCTTTTATGATGAAGGATGTAAAGTCCATCTAGGGCGTCCATGGCGTTGTGCGCAATGGCCACTTCACCCCTCCATGCTGAGTGATGAAAATAATTTTAAGACCATTCGGGAATCCTGCCCCGGAATTAACCAGGAAATATCCTATGCGGATTTTTGTCGAATTTTGACTGAAATTATGGATGAACAACCGAAAGTTCATTGTTAACCAGATGAAAATCCAACTACTCTTACTAGGGAAAACAAAAGATTCCTTTATTGAAGAGGGAATCAAAGAGTACAGTGGCAGGCTGAAACACTATACTCCCATAGTACTGAACACTCTGAAAGTAAAAAAGAAAAAGGGCTGGACGGAAGAACAGGAGCGACAGGAGGAAGGTCGCGTCCTGCTTGCTAATACAAATCCCACAGATATAAAAGTGGTGCTTGACGGAACAGGGAAGCAAATTAGCTCCCCTCAACTGGCGGATCTTATTTCTCGCTGGGAGCAGGAGGGGCGAAAACAGGCGACCTTTCTGATTGGTGGCCCTACCGGGCATAGCAAAGAGGTTCTGCAACGAGCAGATTTTACCCTTTCCCTTTCTCGTATGACCTTTACCCATGATATGGTCCGTATGTTCCTTCTCGAACAACTTTATCGAGCGTATTCTATTAAAGCTGGTGAAAAGTATCATAAGTGATGACGTCGTAAAAGGACAACACTCACCATGACGGACATGACGGACATGAAGTTAAAAGACTGATTCGATGTTGTTCTTTTCTTCATGCCCTTCGTGCGCTTCATGGTTTAAATTCTTAATAGTGTCCGGTTTGTAAATTGCAGTAGCTTGAGAACGGGTTTAAGGTTCGTTCCAGTTCGCTAGAACTGTAACTTTCTTGATTTTTAAACCCTTTTTGCGTTTCCGTTTGTATCATGCGAGTTCCTCGCAAAGACTGAGACAAACAAAAACACAAAAAGGGCAAAAAATACTACGAAACTTCCAGGATACGCGAACTGGAGCGAACCTCAAACCCTCTTGCCTAATCCTACTAGGAGCTTGTCCGAGAATAGACATTTTGTTCAAAATCGAGGCATTTCAGAAAA
>JAOZLI010000268.1 GCA_029934915.1 Desulfocapsa sp.
CTTAACTTCTAGATCATAGAAATCAAAGTATGCCAGTTAATGGCATCACCATTCACCGCATCCCCTGCACCCTTTCGGCTATAAGGGCTATTATAAGAATTAAGCATTTCAAGAACACTTGCATCCATATCAGGAATATTATTAAGACGCATCATCATTGTGCCATCTTTGCTTACCAGAATAAGAGCGAAAACCTTATTCAGCTGATATTTCTCTGACAGCTCACCGGTTTTATCAAAGACGTTGGGGTATGTCATTTTGTTCTTTTTTATAAAGTCTTTGGCATCCTTTTCAGTATCATTCATACCGACATTGATACCAACAAACTGAATTTCATCTTTTCCATATTTTCTTACCATATCATTGATCGCTGCCAATTTTTCCGGGCAGTCATCACACCATGATGTCCAAAAAACCATCATCATTGGTTTTTCTCCGACATAGTTATTTAAATCAATTGGTTGGCCGTCCAGATCGGTCCCTGAGAATACAGGTAATTGCTCCCCTACGCGTATAGCAGAAAAAGAAGAAGCTGACGCAAACAAAACCAGGAAACAACTAATAAATAATACCTTTCGAATCATGAAAACAACCTCTAGGAAGAAAATTCATATATTTGCAGAAGGACGACCCCTGCATCAGTGAAACCTTTAATAAAATCATTAAATATGAGTAACTTGAAAAATTACTATAATACAGTATAGTATAAATTCTTTTACTTCGTCAACTCTAAATAAGCAGTGCGCTAAGGGCTTATGGCTGAATACATCCTTTTACTACGTTCGCAACACTATCTCAAAAATATTTCGATCTTTTTTCCACTGTTCTTTGCCATGCAAATAACAGATTCAGGATTAATTATCAATAGCTTTATTGCATTTTTATCTTTTTCCTGCTGTGCCAGCGCAATTTATATATTAAACGATTATCGTGATATTGAGGCTGATCGTCTGCATCCCATAAAAAAAATGAGGCCTCTTGCTTCCAATGCTATCCCATTGACCAGGGCCTTTATTCTTATGGGTTTCCTCCTGGTTTTCGGTTTTGGCCTTATGCTCATGCTATCCCCTCTGGCGAGTTATGTGCTTGCTGGCTATATCGTAATGAATATAGGCTATTGTTTTGGATTAAAAAAGATTTCTATTCTCGATGTTACTTTAATTGCCATTGGATTTGTGCTCAGACTTTTTATTGGTTCCATTGTTTGTGATATTCCACTTTCCATGTGGATTATCGTTATCACTTTCCTGCTTGCTCTTTTTCTTGCCCTTGCAAAGCGCCGGGATGATGTTCTGGTGTTTCTCAAAACCGGCAAAAAAATGCGTGAGTCCATTGATGGCTACACCCTGCAGTTTGTAGATGCTGCCATGATGATTATGGCTTCCATTGTCATTGTCAGTTACCTTCTCTACACAACTTCCACCGAAGTTATCGACAAACTCCATAGCAATCATCTCTATCTCACCGCCATTTTTGTAGTTCTTGGAGTGATGCGTTATCTGCAGATTGCATTGGTTGAAGAAAACAGTGGATCACCAACGAAGGTTCTGCTCCATGACAGATTTCTGCAACTCACCATATTTGGTTGGTTTACTTCCTTTTCCTGGATTTTATACGCATGAATACGCTACAGAGTTGGGGAAAATATCCTCATGTTAATTCCACAGTTTTCACGTTTTCAGATCCTTCCGATCTTCATACAATTCTTGACGGTCATGATGGAATAATTGCACACGGGAATGGCAGAAGTTATGGCGACAGTGCTCTTGGTAAGCAGTTGATTCATGTGCTGCCTTATAACTACTACCTCGATTTTGATACGGATACTGGAATTCTAACCTGCCAGGCGGGTGTTCTCCTCTCCGAAATTATTGAGACCTTTCTCCCACAGGGCTGGTTTCTGAGTGTTACTCCCGGTACTAAATATATCACGGTCGGTGGCGCACTTGCCAGTGATGTGCATGGAAAAAACCATCATATACGTGGTTCCTTTTCTGATACGGTTCTTGATTTCACCCTAATGCTTTCCGACGGCAGCATTGCCATCTGCTCCCACGCTACAAACAGTGAATTATTCAGGGCAACCTGTGGTGGTATGGGGCTAACAGGCGTGATCCTCAGTGCACGAATCCAGCTTATGCCAGTTCGCTCCTGCATGATCAATCAGACCACTATCAAAACAAGAGACCTCAAAGATACCTTTGACGCATTTGAGCAATATAAGGATTCCACCTACTCCGTTGCCTGGATTGATTGCCTGGCCAAAGGGGAGACACTGGGCAAATGTATCTTAATGGTTGGTGAACATTGTAAGGATGACGACCTCACCCTTAAGAATAGCCGAGAGTTCACGATCCCCTGCGAATTCCCTTCCTTTGCCCTCAACAATCTTACGGTTAAAGCCTTTAACACCCTCTATTACAATAGAGTACGAGAGAGAATAAGCGAACAGAAGGTTAGCATTGGGAGTTTCTTTTATCCATTGGATGCAATAGACCATTGGAATCGCATTTACGGAAAAGGAGGCTTCACCCAGTATCAGTTTATTTTACCGCTTGCCTCCAGTTATGACGGCTTACAGGAAATTCTCTCCCATATTGCCAGATCCGGCAAAGGTTCTTTTCTTGCCGTCCTGAAGCTTTTTGGCAAGGGGAACAACAATTATCTTTCGTTTCCCATGACTGGCTATAGCCTGGCACTGGACTTTAAGATTGAACCTGGGCTTTTTGAACTTTTCGATGAACTTGATGCCATTGTGCTCAAATATGGAGGCCGTTTATATTTGGCCAAGGATGTACGGGTTGGGCGTGATGTTTTTGAAGTTGGCTATCCTGAAATTGATACATTTAGAGCGTTGCGTGCAGAATATTCACTTACTGAAAAATTCAATTCATTACAATCATTACGGGTGGGAATTTAGTAACAATGTTGGGTTTTACCCCAAGGGCACTTCCTTCGGGGCGCGCACACTCAACCACAACCTACACTCAGAGCTAAAATACGAACTTTCATGGAGTAAGCTACTAATGAGCTATTTACTAATAATCGGAGCAAAAAGCGATATCGCTAAAGCTGTTGCCAGAGAATATGCAGCCAATGGCTACGACCTGTATCTTGCCGCAAGGGATATTGGTACTTTGGATGATTTCGCCACGGATTTAAAAATCAGATATCAAGCAGATATAAAGCCCCTTGAACTGGACATCCTGGACTACGAATCTCACCAAAGATTCTATGAAGGCCTCGATCCAAAACCTGAGGCTGTTCTTCTCGCCGTTGGGTATTTAGGAGTGCAGGAAGATGCCCAGACCAATTTTACCGAAACAGAAAGGATAATTGACACGAATTACAGCGGTCCTGTCAGTATATTAAATACCATAGGCAACGCTTTCCAGGCGAAAAAAGGTGGCGCAATAATCGGGATCAGTTCTGTAGCTGGTGATCGTGGACGTAAAAGCAATTATATTTACGGCTCTGCCAAAGCAGCCTTCAGCACCTATCTTTCAGGGCTCAGAAACAGGCTGTACGATGACGGGGTTCATGTGATGACCGTGAAGCCCGGTTTTGTGGCAACAAGCATGACAAAAGATATGGACCTTCCTGAAAAATTAACCGCCCAACCAGAAGAAGTGGCTAAGGTTATTTTTAAAGCTCACGAAAAGAAAAAAAATATTGTCTATGTCAAATGGTTCTGGTACTGGATTATGATGATCATCAAAGCTATCCCTGAGTTTCAATTTAAAAAGATGAGTAT
>JAOZLI010000600.1 GCA_029934915.1 Desulfocapsa sp.
CCAAGCATTTCTTCTTTGACATCTTCTGCTGAAAGATTTTTCAGAACCTCCTTTTGTGCAGGAGATGCCGGAGCATCAATACGTGCATAGATCGGCGAACCATATATATCTGTTAGTTCCTTATAATGTTCTCCGGGGTCACGTCCTGTCTTTGCAGTGATTTCTGCCGCAAGCAGATTAAGAATAATTCCGTCTTTATCTGTAGTCCACACCGTCCCATCCTTACGCAAAAAACTGGCTCCTGCACTCTCTTCACCGCCAAAAAAGATAGTCTCATGGAGGAGTCCATCCACGAACCACTTAAAACCAACCGGGACTTCCACTACTTTCCTCTCCAAACCCTCCGCTACCCTGTCAATAATTGAGCTGCTAACCAGGGTCTTGCCGATGGCCAGATCTTTTTTCCATTGGGGGCGATTCTCTGAGAGGTAGGCGATTGCAACACTGAGATAATGATTAGGATTCATCAGCCCCATGCTTTTCGTTACGATTCCATGGCGATCAAAATCTGTGTCATTGCCGAATGCGATGTCAAAGTCCTCTTTCAGGGCGACCAGTCCGGTCATTGCATAGGGTGAGGAGCAATCCATTCGTATCTTCCCATCTTTATCCACGTGCATAAATGAGAAGGTTGAATCGAGGTCTTCGTGAAAAATCTCCATATTCAGACCATATCGTTCTTTAATCGCACGGTAATATGACAGGCCGGCTCCACCCATGGCATCAGCCCCGATATGGATCTTCGAGCTGGCTATAACATTCATATCAATGATATTAGCAAGATCTTCCACATAGGGAGTCAGATAATCATAATAATGGACGGTTGTCGCTTGCAGTGCGTCACTATATGTCATTTTCTGTACCCTGCGAAGATCGTCTTCGAGGATTGCATTCGCCCGTGCTTCAATCATTGAAGTAACATCGGTATCCGCTGGTCCGCCATGGGGAGGATTATACTTAAAGCCTCCATCTGTTGGAGGATTGTGAGACGGTGTAATCACGATACCGTCACA
>JAOZLI010000601.1 GCA_029934915.1 Desulfocapsa sp.
CCAACCTGGATAATGCAAGGCTATGCAACTTTGGCTGTTGAAGCTCTGGAACAGCTCAAGGAACAAAACGTCACTGCTCCTACGCATGTATTTCTCCAGGCAGGAGTTGGCTCGTTTGCTGGTGGTGTGCTTGGCTTTCTAGCCTCAAACCTTGGTGAAAAAATGCCAAAAATAACAATCGTTGAACCTGAAAAAGCAAACTGCATTTATAAATCTGCTAAGATTGGTGATGGTAAAGCCCACAATGTAACCGGTGACCTCGACACCCTCATGGCAGGTCTTGCCTGTGGTGAGCCCAACACCATCAGCTGGGAACTGCTCCGCGACTATGCCAGCGCCTATGTTTCCTGCCCTGATTATCTTGCCGCCACCGGGATGCGTGTTCTGGCCACCCCGTTGAAAGGTGATGATGTGGTCATATCCGGGGAGTCAGGTGCGGTCACCACTGGCCTGCTCCATCTACTCATGGAATCTAAAACCGGCAATGCTGCGAAACTGCGTAAACAACTCGGACTAAACAAGGACTCTATTGTGCTGCTTGTCAGCACCGAAGGCAATACTTCGCCCCGTGCCTTTCGGGATGCTGTCTGGTACGGAAAATACAATGATCAAGATGCAAATAGGAACAAAAAGTAGTACGATTGATTACTGACATGACTGAAAAGGAACAGATTTTTCAAAATCTAAAACAGATAGCAGATGCAGTTCAAGCCCTGTTCGGGCCCAATTGTGAGGTAGTCATCCATGACCTGGCTGATTTACAAAAATCTCTTGTGTATATGAAAGGTGACGTAACAGGAAGAAATATTGGTGCCCCTGCAACGAATCTGCTGGCAAAACTTGTCCAGCAGCTCCCCGAACAAGATGATCACCGGCATAATTACAAATCAGTTACCGCAGATGGCAGATGCCTCAAATCCGCAACCACAATCATAAAAGACAGCAGCGGGCAGGCAGTTGCCGCCTTTTGTATCAATCTTGACACCACCACATACTTCAATGCCATCCAGGCC
>JAOZLI010000602.1 GCA_029934915.1 Desulfocapsa sp.
AATAATTGGCAATGCTTCTCCAAAGACTTGCTCTGGTGTTGGGAGCGCTTGTTCAGGACGGTGATAAACAGTACCACGCCCATGCCCGCTTGATTTTAGCCAGCCCGCCTTGACAAGACGCTGGAAAGCCTGTGTTAAATCATGGGCGTGATCAGCGGAAATTTCCATTATCCGGTGGTGTGTTGCAACCTGTTCAGTCGCTACAGTAGCAAGGATTAATCGATCCAGTTCCGGCAAGTTATCATATGCACTTCCAAGGTGCGCTCTGAGCCTGGCCACAACTTCTACCGGGAAAAAGTCTATCATCCGCAATTCCAAAAGTGTTTGCTCGGGGTCGTCTTTTTCATAAAGAGCTGGTGGACGCCAGTCGCAACTCTTCCAGCCGCTGAATATTTTCGGGACTCCAGAACCCGCTCGTTCACCTAAGCCAATCATAAGAAACATTTGATGTATTATACGGTTACGACAATCGCTTTCTCCACCTAGAATTGCCTGCTCGACAGATATTCGCATATTGCCTGGATTACGAAAACCAAACAAATCCGGTCGCTTCACAATCAGTACCGAGACCCGGCCGCTATAGTCCGCATGTACAAGTGTATTTACCAAAGCCTCACGGATCGCTTCATGAACTGGTGTGTCATCCTGCCGCTGGCCGTCTTTTAATGAAAAAGGGACTTTTATATCAGTGGTAAGTCTTCTGTATACCCGCCTGTAAAAATCAAAAAGGTTGCCCGACCAGGTACCGTCAGGAACAAGTCGGTCAACCCAACGCAATTCAGTTTTTGCCTCGGGACGTTCCTGATAATCTATAAAATAATGTGGCACTGCATCCTGGATTGCTTCCCAGTTACCAAACATCAATAAACCTGCCAGAGTAAGCCCTTCTTCCCCAGATTGTCTGTCACGACGCCACCCTTTAAGGTGTCGCAGTAAGCTGGTATCGTCATCATCCAACCAGACATGGCCAGGTTTGGCAACTCGCAATATCTGGCGGTAGGCCAACAGGCTAT
>JAOZLI010000603.1 GCA_029934915.1 Desulfocapsa sp.
TCTGATACGGAATAGGTCTGTAAAAGATCCAGGATATCGTATGCCCGAATAAAATCCATGGAACTTTTTTCATACTTCCCCTCTGCCTGATAAATTGTTCCACGCTCCATCAATACCAGGACAGAATCCTTTCCGTCCACCACTTCCGTCCCTATTTCTTCCTCTGCCAATTGATAGCTACCCTGGTAAAAGGCACTACGTGCATCGGGTAAATCATGGGAGGCGCAAGACGCAAGCAACCATACACAAGAGGCTGTGACAAAAAAACGTGTCAGAATATGCGGGTGATTCACCACCTGTGCAACTACCAGCCAATAAGTGGAATGGATTCATTGCGGGCGAATTCTTCTTCCGTTGTCCACACAATCAGATTGGAAGTTAGATCCGTAATCTCAATGGTCAGTTTATAATAATTCAGCCGTTGTTTAGAAATTCGAGCCTGCTTGCCAGTCTGTTGAGACATCTGGGTCAGAGATCCGGTGAGCATATATTTTGCTCCCATCTGCTGACCGATGGTAGCCATGGTGTTAGGATCGGCATTCGCTGCCTGATAGCCCTGTTCTTTGAGCAGGTCTGCCCTTCGAGCCGTGTTCACAAACTGGACTTTTCCACTCTGCAGCAGAGACGTACGCATCCTGTCTGTGAGATTTTTCGTATCAACATATTCCCGGGTTCGATTTTCAACACCGGCAATGGTCATCACAGGGGGTGAAGTCTGCTGGCTGAGAAACGGACTCACCAGGATTTTATTCACTACAGAACTGGTGATCTTTCGCATATCAGAAGCATCGTAATCGGCTCGATAATGTTCAAGATTGTCAGGGCTCACATCTTCTGTGGACATGCGAAAAGCGGAGCAGCCTGGAAGTAAAAGAGCGACGATAGAAGCTCCGGCAATGGTCGTGTAAAATGATGATTTCAAGGGGATATCCTCCTGTTGAAAGGGGTACTCAGATTCGTATTTAGTTAAATATATCTTTTTTCTACCGGAATGGCAATTGGATCACATAA
>JAOZLI010000604.1 GCA_029934915.1 Desulfocapsa sp.
CCGGTAAAGATGGCATCTGCGCCTTCCAGGAAGCCTTTCAGGACAAATGAAGGGTCTACCCTTCCAGTACACATAACTCGAACTGTACGAAGGTTAGGCGGGTATTGAAAACGCGAAACCCCTGCTGCATCTGCTGCTGCATAACAGCACCAGTTACAGAGAAACCCTAGAATCTTGGGGCTGAATTCATTATCTGACATTATATTCTCCGAAAATCTCTATAAGTAGGCTCACCCTAAACTTAAGCCTCTACTTCTTCTTTTTTATTATTTCCAAATGCTTCAATCTGCGAAATGAGCTGCTCGTTGGTAAAACCACCCATGGATATAGCAAATGTCGGGCAGTGAGATGCGCAAATTCCGCATGCTTTACAAGAAGCGGCTACAGTTTCTGCCTTGCGTTTCTTGCCAACCTTTTTCATCACAATCGCGCCATAAGGACAAAGACTCGTACAGATTCCGCAACCGATACAATCATCTTCATCAACACTTGAGACGATTGGATCAACATTCACGTGACCATTCACCAGTGGCATGGCAGCCTTTGCAGCAGCTGCCTGCGCCTGAACAATAGTCTCATCAACTGGTTTTGGACCATGTGCGAGTCCGCAGACATACACACCATCAACAGCAAGCTCTACCGGACGAAGCTTAACGTGGGCTTCGAGGAAGAAGTTGTTAGCTGTAATGGGTAACTTCAGAAGCTTGGAAAGCTCTTCAGTACCATCGGGTACCAGGCCAACTGATAAGGTAACGAGATCAGGTGTAATGCTAACATCTTCCTGCATAATAGAATCAAAGAAATCTACCTGTACTTTAGCACCCTTTGAGCTGACTTCCGGTTTGCGATCCATTTCGTATGGAATAAAGATCACACCTTTTTTACGGGCTTCAAGATATGCATCTTCTGCAAAACCGTATGTTCTGATATCACGGTAGAGTACAATGATCTGAGAGTCAGGGTTAATTTCCTTCACTTTCAGAATGTTTTTCATTGCGTGATTACAGCA
>JAOZLI010000269.1 GCA_029934915.1 Desulfocapsa sp.
ACAAGAATAATGCGACTTATAGGTCTTCTCGGCGGTACCAGCTGGCCATCAACAATCGAGTATTACCGGATTCTGAACGAAATGGTCCAGCAGCGATTGGGAGGCTTTCATTCCGCCAACCTCTTACTTCGAAGTATTGACTATCACGACATCAAGAGTTGCTACCATGATGACTGGGACGAGATTCCGCTCTTGCTGGAAACAGCATTGAAAGATCTTGCCGGTCGAGATCCTGATTGCATCCTTATCTGTAATAATACGTTACACAAAGCCTATGATTTAGTGGCCTCGCGTTTGAATCTGCAAGTTCCGGTTATCCATATTGTGGACGCGGTAGGAAGAGCCGCTTCGGAAAGGGGATTCAAGCGCTTATTGCTCTTAGCAACGAAGTTTAGCATGGAGGATGGTTTCTACGCAGAACGTCTCAAGAGATTTGGATGTGAGGTTACAATTCCTTCAGCTGACGAACGAGACCACATTCAGGAAATCCAATCTCTTCTTGCCACAGGGCAAACGGATGAGCGTTTTCGAGATTATTTCCGCAACTTGTTGGCACGCTACACAAAAGTTGATGCTGTGATTCTTGGTTGTACTGAACTGCCCTTGGCAATAGGGAACTCTGAAGCTACACAACCGTTGCTGAATCCTATCGAGTTGCAGTGCGCTGAAGCTCTTGACTTTGCATTTGACCGAGTAATGAATAATAACAGGTAAGCGCTCCCCCCTATGGAGAGTGGTCGATTCTACGTTGGTGCTAACCCCCATAAATTGAGAGTGACGATGATATCCATGGAAACAGCAATACCGTTCTTCATCGCATCTGTTCTCCTTGCGCTTGCGCCGGGTCCTGATAATATTTTCGTATTGACTCAGTCTGCTTTGGGTGGAAAGAGTGCAGGACTAGCGGTAGTACTCGGTTTGTGCACAGGACTCATCGTGCACAGTATTGCTGTTGCTTTGGGAGTTTCTGTCATTTTTCAAACATCAGTAATTGCGTTTTCTGTCCTCAAGTTCGTTGGTGCATGTTACTTGTTGTATCTGGCCTGGCAAGCTTTCAGGGCACCTGTTGAAAAAACACAGAGCGCAGCAGACGGAGAAGTTAATCGCTGGAAGCTGTATCGCCGTGGCATTATCATGAACATTACAAATCCAAAAGTTTCCATCTTCTTCCTGGCTTTTCTGCCGCAATTCGCCGACCCGTTAAGAGGGCCGATATGGTTTCAACTCCTAGTCCTTGGTGGCCTGTTTATCCTTGCCACAATATTTGTTTTTGGGGGCATAGCTCTCCTGGCTGGCACTCTTGGCCAACTACTCAATCGATCTGAGCGTATTCAGAAGATCTTGAATAGAGTTGCTGGTACTGTTTTTCTAGGTTTAGCACTAAAATTGGCGACAACAGAGAGGTAGGTACAAAATAATCTTTTTCATTTACCTGAAAACTGTGTACTATCAAGTCTAACATCTTCTGAATATTACCTATCTGAAACAGTAACGTATACCATCATCATGACAAGAGAAAACCTAGAAAAGAATATTGTAGCAATCCTGGTTGATGAATTTGAGTTTGAGAATCCGGGCTTAAACGACAACCTGCGTGATGTTCACGGTTTTGATTCCATCGATGCCATTGAATTGCTGGCAAAAATAGAAGAGATGCTTGGCTTTCAGTTATCCAGAAAAGAGAAGGAACAGGCGATGTCCATTCGGACAATAAACGATATTCTTGATTATATCGTGTCCATGCAGGACGCTCACAAAACTGATTAACTGACCCATGACACGACGAGTTGTTATCACTGCCTGTTCGGCCATTACGCCCATTGGCTATAAAAAGAAAGACATCATAAAGAGTCTCCGGGAGGGGCGGTCTGGGGTGAAGCCTTTACGTGACGATGGATTGCTCACCGATCATATTCACTCCAAAGTCTTTGGAACCGTTGATTATCCAATTGATTATGGCTTTGGACGAAAAGATACCAAGACCATGGGGCCTGTGGCCTACTATGCCTGTCAGGTGGCAAAGGATGTGCTTGCTGCATCTGGCTTAAGTCAGGATTTTATCACTTCGGGTCGCCTGGGTGTCTCTTTTAGCTCAACGCACGGGAGCCCAACTATTCAGCGTAATATCTACAAGACTTTTTTTGGTAACCTGGAAAACGGATTTTCTTCGATTGGTGCTGTGGATTACTTAAAGTCCATGGTACACACCACAGCCGTAAATATTACCCGTATGTTTGGCATCACCGGCCGTGTGATTGCCTCCTCCACCGCTTGCACAACGTCCAGTCAGTCCATTGGTTTTGGCTATGAAATGGTTAAATATGGAATGCAGGATGCCATGATTTGTGGTGGCGCAGACGAATATGACACCACCACCGTGGCTGTTTTTGATAATCTGCTTGCCTGTTCCGTTGATTATAACGATACACCCGAATGTACACCAAGACCCTTCGATACCAATCGTGATGGTCTGGTGGTGGGAGAGGGGGGAGCTGCTGTCTTGCTTGAGGAGTATGAATCTGCCAAGGCGCGAGGAGCAAATATCATCGGTGAAGTGATCGGTTTTGCCTGCAATAATAATGGTGGTGATCTGATCCTGCCAAATCTTGATGGTATTACATCTACTTTGCGTCTGGCCCTGCAGGACGCAAAATGTAATCCAGAGGATGTTGATTTTATAAGTGCCCACGCAACGGCCACGAAAATGGGCGATGTGATAGAGTCGCAGGCCATTGATCAGGTCTATGGCAGTAAACCCTATGTGGCTGGACTTAAAAGTTATATGGGACATACCATGGGAACCTGTGGTGCCATTGAAATGATCCTGAGTCTCTATATGATGGAACAGGGATTTCTGGCTCCAACGCTCAATCTCGAAACCATTGACGAGCGTTGTGCAATGTTGAATCACGTTCCTGAGGTAATAGAGACCAAAACCCGGATAGCAGCTATTCAGAATTTTGCTTTTGGTGGTGTTAATACCTGTTTGCTTGTTCGGGATGTCTGAGAGTCGTTTGTCAAAATACCAGGAGAAAACTGTTCTGAATCTGCTGGTAGATTTCCTGGTAACAATGATTTGCTGGGGCTATTTTATCTTTGCCTTTCTCTTTTTCTTCTCCTTTTTTTACCTGTTTTCCTATCTTTTTTCTGCAGATAAAGAACGTTCCTTTCAAAATTTGAACTACCGGTTTTTTGGCGGTTTTCTGGCACTTCTGAGAGCTTTGTCTCCGTCACACAAATGGACAATTGACCCATCCATTGCAAATATTCGTGGATCAATTATCGTCTGTAATCATCTTTCGTATCTTGACCCCTTGCTCTTTCTCTCACTTTTTCAGAAAAATAAAACCATTGTTAAAACAACATTTTTTTCAGCGCCTGTGTTTGGGTGGATTATTACTGTTTCCGGCTATCTGCCAGCAACTACAGAAGGAATACAGGCAGGTAGGATGATTGATCAACTGGAAAAGATGGAGGACTTTTTTGAGGATGGTGGTAACCTTTTTGTTTTTCCGGAGGGTACGAGAAATCGCAAGACGAGTATCGATGCATTACATAAGGGTGTTTTTAAGATTGCCAGAATGCACAGGCGTCCTATTCAGGTGTTGTGCCTGAATGGAACGGAGAATCTTTTTACGCCTGGCAGGTTTTTCTTCAATACGCGCCTGCAGAATCAGATTAATTTGCAGATGGTTGACACCATAGCCATTGATCAGGGAAAAGAACGCATATCCATTGGC
>JAOZLI010000605.1 GCA_029934915.1 Desulfocapsa sp.
GGAAAATGTATATGCGCCATCTTTTTGTCAAAATAGAAATGTGTAATATAGGAATAGCCCATCAAAAGGAGTAGATATACGGCAAGATCAAATAGACGGTGAGTATTAATCCTATTGAGCAGGAGAGCCGTTATCAGCAGTACAGTTGTCTGGTTGAGATAGAGTGAAAATGAGATTTCGCCCAGAACCTGATATCTGCGCAGATGTCTGGAAAGGACTCCCTGCTCCATGGAAAACAGTGGCAGGACAAGCATAAAAAGAAAAGGTGCCAGGAAGTCGATGGCACTATACTTGGACGATCTACAGAATACCACAAGGCCGATGGCCACAACACTGCATAACTCAAGGATGTTGCAGTGTTGTTGTATCCAGGCATTAGTATGAATATGCAAATAGATTCGGTAGGAGAGAATTCCCAGTAAAAAGGAAGAAAAACCTCGGATGAGCCCCGAGTTGATCACACCGTAATAGTTCCCGGCTGTAACATCCAGGTGTCCGGTATTGAAATAAATAAGCAGGAAACCAAGTGCCGAGACGATGAAAATGGAGCTGCTTTTTGTCTGCTTATTGATAAAGAAAAAGAAAAACAGATTAACCCAGAAAATCACTGATACAAACCAGCCCGGCTTGTTCCATGCTAATCCATGAGGGTTGAGCCCGATATTGTGGGTTAGTGTTATCTGCTGGCCAAAAGTGAACAGTCTGCCATCGTTGGCGGGGGGGAGGTACTGTTCACTAAGAAAAAAAACTGCAGCAAAGGAGACCAGGGTGAATATGTGCATGGGGTAGAGGCGGACAAGTCTCCTGGTGATAAATTGCATGGGTGTTGCAGAAAAGGTACTGTAAAGATAGGCATGCGAGAGTACAAAACCACATAGTACCAGAAAGAATTCAACGGCCAGATATCCAGCCCAGCCACCTGAAAAGTGAAACAATGCGATGATAATTGCAGCCAGGCCTCGCAGGGCAATAATCGTCTCAAATTTCATACATGCTCACAAAGAAAAA
>JAOZLI010000270.1 GCA_029934915.1 Desulfocapsa sp.
CGAGCCTATATCCAACATGGTTTGCATGTCCAGAAGCCTGTACAACGCCTCTTTACCATTGGCCCCATGTTTCGCCACGAACGTCCTCAAAAAGGTCGACTGCGCCAGTTCCATCAATTAGACGTGGAAGTCATTGGCGCTGCCAATCCACGCGTTGACGCTGAGCTTATGGGGCTTGGCAGTATGCTTCTCAAGGAATTGGGCGTGACTGTCAGCCTTGAAATAAACAGTCTTGGCTGCACAGTGTGTCGCCCCGGATTCAGGAAAACTTTGCTGCAATTTATAAATGACCGGCTGGACCATCTCTGTGACGACTGTAAACGAAGAAGTGGCACTAACCCCTTACGTGTTCTGGACTGTAAAAATCCAAAATGCAGGGAACAGGTGGAAGAAGCGCCTTCCATTCAGGAACATCTCTGCGAAGATTGCGATACCCACTTTGCTGCAGTACAACACGGCTTGCAACAATTGAATGTACCATATAGCCTGAATAAATTTATGGTTCGTGGGCTGGATTATTACTGTCGCACAACCTTCGAGTTTATCACCAAAGATCTGGGATCGCAGGCAGCGGTGTGTGCCGGTGGTCGCTATGATGGACTTGTCGAACAGCTTGGCGGCCCCAAAAAAGTTCCCGGTATCGGTTTTGCCATGGGCGTTGAACGCCTTGTGCTGTTATTGCAACAGCAGGAGCAACAAGAGGCCACTGAAAAAGGGATCGATATTTTCGTTATTGGTCTTGGTGAAAAAGCATCTGAATTTGTCTTTCCTCTGGTACATATACTACGCCAGGAAAAGGTTATTGCAGCTATGGACCATGAAGGACGCAGCCTGAAAAGCCAGATGAAGCAGGCCAATAAGACAAATGCCGGCTGGGCTCTTATTATTGGTGAGAACGAATTGGAACAGGGGCAAGCTACATTACGTAATATGGAGACTCAGGAGCAGGAGGAAATTGATATTTCCCCGGATACAAAGACATTAGGTGGATTACTGCTCACGAAACTGCAAGGTTAAGAAAACTATCTACGTTTCTGGTTAAAATATTGTGGACATTTTGGTACCGGGATATTTGACCATTTTTCGTAGTCTACGCTTACCTGCCGCTAGGCTGAAAGATTTGTTGATTCAGCACTGTTCTTTGCATACGAAACAAGCCCCCGTAGGTTGCGGTTGAGTGTAGCGAAACCCAACATCTGCAACAATGTTGGGTTTCGCTACACTCAACCGCAACCTACACACGAAGCTAAAAAAACGGTTAAGAGCCTAAGTAACAAAAACTCAACCTACTGATATTTTGTTACTTTAAAAGTAAATGCAACCCACTGGCTGGGGTGCTCAATAGTTACAAAACAACTACTAATTTTTATTAAAAATTTAACAACGGAATGTAATTGTTTCACAGTGCTTTAGGTTCGTTCGTTTTTGCCCTTTTGTAATAGCAGCGCTATACAAGAGGGCAAAAACGGACGAAGATGAAGTGCTGTGGAGCAATTACCGAGAAAAACTTATGGAATCTATGGGAACCCTTCGCAGGTCACACTCCTGCAACGAACTGACAAGCGCCAACATCGGTGAAGAAGTAATTTTAATGGGTTGGGTGCTGCGCAGGCGGGATCATGGCGGTGTTATTTTTATCGATCTTCGTGACCGAAACGGTCTGACCCAGATCATTTTCAATCCAGAAGTGAATCCTGAGGTGCATGAGAAGGCCCATAAGATTCGTTCTGAGTGGGTACTCGCAGTTCGTGGCAAAGTTGAGGCACGGCTGGAAGGAATGGCCAATGCAAAACTTGCAACGGGTGAGATCGAGGTGTTCATTGATGAGTTGCGTATTCTCAATGTCTCTGAGACCCCGCCCTTTCCTCTCGATGAAGAATCTGACATATCAGATAACATCCGTTTACAGTATCGCTATATGGATCTGAGACGTCCGGAAATGGCCGCCAAACTTATACAACGTCACAGGGCTGTGCAGTCCCTCCGTACCTACCTGAACGACAACGATTTTCTGGAAGTGGAAACCCCCATGCTCACCCGCTCCACTCCTGAGGGAGCTAGAGATTATCTAGTTCCAAGTCGTGTCAATGCTGGTAAATTTTATGCTCTTCCACAGTCGCCACAGCTCTTTAAGCAGCTGTTGATGATTGCTGGAATGGACAGGTATTATCAGATCGTGAAGTGCTTTCGTGATGAAGATCTTCGTGCCGATCGTCAGCCTGAATTTACTCAGATCGATATGGAGCTTTCCTTTATGGATGAAGAGCAGATCATCGGTATTACCGAAGGCATGATCGCCAAACTCTTCAAAGACACCTTGGATCTTGATGTAGCGCCTCCATTTCATCGTATAAGCTACGATGAGTCCATGGAACGTTTTGGTACCGACAGGCCCGATACCCGATTTGGTTTCGAGCTTGTTGATCTCACAGAAATTGCCAAGACCTGTTCTTTCAAAGTTTTTCGATCCATTGCCGATGGTGACGGTACCGTTCGTGCCATCAATGCCAAAGGGTGTGCCAATTTCTCCCGCAAGGATCTTGATGTCCTCACCGAATATGTGGCTCAGTTTGGAGCTAAAGGCCTTGCCTGGGTGAAGATGAAAGCGGACGGCGAATGGCAATCTCCCATTGCCAAATTCTTCAGTGATGAGGAACGTGCGGCCATGACCAAAGCACTGGATGCGGAAGAAGGGGATCTTCTCTTCTTTGGTGCAGATAAAGCATCTGTTGTCTTGCCGGTACTTGGTGAACTTCGGATAGAAATTGCCCGTCGCCTTGATCTGTTGGACAAGAAAACATTTAACTTTGTCTGGGTTACTGATTTTCCACTGGTTGAATATGATGAAAACAAGAAACGTTTTCAGGCATTGCACCACCCCTTCACTGCACCAAAAGAAGAAGATTTGGACAAACTGGAAAGCGATCCGGGCTCTGTTTACAGCCAGGCCTATGATCTGGTACTCAACGGTACGGAGATTGGCGGTGGATCTATTCGTATCCACCAGCGTGATATTCAGTCTAAAGTGCTGGCAGCTCTTGGTATCAGTGACGAAGAGGCAAATGACAAATTTGGTTTTCTGCTCAAAGCCTTGGAACTTGGCGCCCCACCTCATGGCGGACTTGCCTTTGGTCTTGATCGCCTGCTGATGATCATTACTGGAAGCGATTCCATCCGTGACGTTATCGCCTTCCCCAAAACACAACGAGCAACCTGCCCACTCACCGAAGCACCTGCAAGTGTGGCCAGAAAACAGCTTACTGAACTTTATCTGCGTCCGGACTGGAAAGAGACCGAGTAGCAACTACGGATTGAATATCGAATGTCGAACAGGGAATGTCGAATGTCGAAGTAAAAAACAGACGTTCCCTGTTAAATATTCCAGGAATATTATCATAACTGTTCCGCTAATTGTGCAAGAAAAGCCCAAATGCCTGTTAGGAACATCAAACCAATCGCAATCCCGGCCAGAACAGTATCAATTCTTTCCTGATAACGTTTAAGCCACCACCCCTTTGCCCCTTGTTTCTTACCATACTCCGGCTTCCAGCACCCCAGTGGCAATATAATTTGAAAACATTGTTCACCTGCACCACTCATCACCATTTTCTCTTTCATACACTCCTCCTTCTTGTGTTGTTAAGAAAGAGTATAATAGAGGTGGGTACTCACAGAGTGAGCACCCTGAAAAAAAAGTGCAGAAATTTTCTTTTTGGGGAAAACTCAGAAACGACCT
>JAOZLI010000606.1 GCA_029934915.1 Desulfocapsa sp.
GGCAGCCGGACAATGGTGTGCAGGTTACACTCTGTCAGCAGTTTTTCCTTGAGGCGGGTCTTCATGCCCTCGCCAAAGAAAAAGCCGTCCGGCAGGACCACGGCGGCCCTACCCTCGTTCTTCAGGAGATGGATAATCAGGGTCATAAACAGGTCGGCAGTTTCACGGGTGCGCAGGGCGGCGGGAAAGTTGTTTTCTATGCCGTCCTCTTCCATGCCGCCAAAGGGCGGATTGGTGACAATAACCTTTACTCTGTCCTTATTGCTGTAATCGCGCAAAGGGCGAGCCAGGGTGTTGTCGTGGCGGATGTTGGTGGGGGTGTCGATGCCGTGGAGGATCATATTGGTAGTACAGAGCATGTGGGGCAGGGATTTTTTCTCCACCCCATGGATGGACTTTTGTAAACGCTCTTCATCTTCCGGGGTTGAGACATATTTACGTTTATGGTCGATGGTGCAGGCCAGGAAACCGCCCGTACCGCAGGCCGGGTCGAGGACGCTTTCGGTAAGCTGCGGGTTGACCCGATTGACGATAAACTCGGTGACGGCGCGGGGGGTATAAAACTCTCCGGCATTGCCGGCGCTTTGCAGATCCTTGAGGATCTGTTCGTAGATATTGCCGAAGGTGTGTCGATCCTGACTGGTGTTGAAGTCTATCTCACAGATCTTGTTGATCACCTGCCGCATCAGGGTGCCGGACTTCATATAGTTGTAGGCATCTTCAAAGAGGTTGCGGATCACAGAGGCCCGCTCACCTTCAGTGCCACGACTGTTCAGTTCGTTTTTCAGGGCGGGAAAGAGACTGTTATTGACAAAATCAGAGAGGCTGTCGCCGGTTATCCCTTCTGGGTCTTTGGCCCAGTTGCGCCAGCGTAACTCTTCTGGCAGGGGGGATTGGTAGTCGTCGGCAAAGAGTTCCAGCTCATCTTCGCGGTCATCAAATATTTTCAGAAAAAACATCCAGACCAGCTGACTGATGCGCTGGGCATCGCCATCGACACCGAC
>JAOZLI010000002.1:0-3601 GCA_029934915.1 Desulfocapsa sp.
TAATATTTTATTGTCCCAATGAGTGGAAATAATACAACTACCACTAGTAGGAGATAGAATAATAATATCACTTGATCCTAATATCACAACATATTTTATTTAATGTCGAACCATAGGTACATAAATATTCTCATCCGTTCACAGGGTTGATAAATTGTTGTATGTATTATCCGTTGTCTGTATAATGCGATAACGTAAATAGGGGTAATTTCAGTAATCCTATTTTGTGCTGTTGTCTTATTAATTCAATATATTGAAACTTATGTATAAAAATACAATCGAGCAGAGGTTGACATCCTATGGGGAGTATTTGTTGAAGCATTCAATGGTACTACCCGGAAGAGAGAAATATTTCATCACTTGGGTTCGAGGATTTTTAAATAGGGAACAGTTGCTCAAGGGACGCTCATGGGAGGATAAGCTTCCTCAGTATCTTGAGACTCTTTCCGTAGAAATAAATATACAACCCTGGCAGGTGGATCAGGCTGAGCAGGCAGTTAGGCTCTATTTTCAGAATTATCAGGCTCAAAAAAATGCTCCTCCTGTGCAAACAGCAACAACAGCAGTTATATCAACCAATGAGAGACAAATTCACTCGGAAAGGTTTAATCGCGAACAGGCAATGGAGAATGCCAGGGAATGGCTGCGGATAAAACATTATGCCTATAAAACAGAGCAATCATACATGGGGTGGTGTAAACGATTTTTTCATTATTCAGAACAATGCGAAGGAGTTGATGAGGGGGGTGGGATTTTGGTTACTCCACAGCTTATCAAAAACTTTCTGGTACAGCTTGCAACTAGAGAAAATGTTGCCAAATCCACCCAGAATCAAGCTTTTAGCGCATTACTTTTTCTTTGTCGTAATGTTTTACATATTGAGCTGAGTGATATGGAGGCCAATCTGCGCGCAAAAGTGGGCAAAAAGTTACCGGTAGTTCTCAGTCCTGTCGAAACGAGCAATTTGTTGGCACTTCTTTCCGGGACAAGTGGCCTGATGCTCCGCCTTATTTACAGTGCTGGACTTCGACTCAGTGAATGTACGAAATTACGGGTCAAGGATTTGGACTTTGAGCAGGATCTTCTCTTTGTTCGATCAGGCAAGGGGGATAAAGATCGGGCGACTATTCTGGCAAAAAAAATCCAGCCTGAGCTGCAGACACATCTGCAGCGGGTGAAAGAATTGCACGAACAAGATCTGGCGGACGGTTTTGGTGAAGTATTTCTCCCTGGGGCGCTGGATCGAAAATATCCCGCTGCACCCAAAGAATGGGGTTGGCAATATGTTTTCCCCAGCGCCAGACTCTCCATTGATCCCAGAAGTAAGAAAACCAGACGCCACCATGTTAGTGATAGTTCCGTTCAAAATGCGATGAAAAAAGCAGTGCGAAGCTCAGCTTTGGTGAAACAGGCATCTGTCCATACACTGAGGCACAGCTTTGCGACTCATCTTCTTCTCAACGGAGTGGATCTCAGGCAGATTCAGGATTACCTTGGACATAAAAGCGTAGAAACGACAATGATCTATACCCATGTTGTAAAGAATATGCGTAATCCTGCAGTCAGCCCTTTGGATATGTTGGAGACCATGACTTCGGGGACTCAAAAGGTGTAACGCTCTCAATTCACGAATTCGTTGTTATCAATAAGCAAGATGCCCAAGAGATTTCATAATAAGCGCCAGTCCCATAGCAAACATGCCCATTAGTCCCATGCCGCAGGAAAATCCCGCCAATAAAACTGGAGCATATTGCCGCCACATGGGGCCGTATCGTTTGAGGAAAAAATAGCGTCCAAGAAAGGCACCGAGCACTTCCAGAATCAGTCCGTGGGGTGTGGATTGTCCAAGCCCTCGCACCACGCCATAGATTAACAAAATCGGCAGGCCGAAGAGGCTGAGGATAAAGTACATGATCAGGCCAAAGCTCAATCCTGAAAATACCGTTGTTCCATTGAGGGCCTGGTAGAACATGGAGTTGCCCTCAAGGGTTGAGGTCTGCATAAGAAGTGTGTTTAAGGCCTGCAAGTGCCATAATTCCTGGGCAAAGGGATAGTGAGCAGAAGGTATGGGTGCCAGGCGCCAGATAAACTGAGAAAAGAGCAAGCTTGCCACCATAACGATGGGGAAGACCACGATTTCCGCTTTGATAATTCCTCGAATGGAGGTTCCTGTAAGTTCAATTTGCCTGAACTGCACCGTGGCTTCGCCGTAATTATGGATGGGGATCGGGGCATACCATATTTCAATTCCCTGGTAGCCGAAAAATTTTGCTCCTGCTATAAAACTTGCTTCCCGTACCAGTGGTAAGCTGACAAATTGCCCGGCAATACCCTCCATTCTGGCGGTGATATAGGAAATGATGGGAGTGTAGATAAATCCGTAGCCAAGAAAAAATATCCAGGGGAAGTTGGGAACCAGGAAAACACACAGAGCCACATAAGCCAGCGTTGAAAAAACATAAATGGCGATGGCTATCCAGAAGTTAAAGTCTCCCCTTCCTTCCGGTGGATGGAAAAGATCATGCAGGGTGCCCATATGTTCTTTGGTACTGCGGAAGGATCTGAACACGGACCAGATTCCGATTGCACCGATGGCAAGACCCAGGCCGATACCAAAACTCATATAGAAATCAAAATTATTGGCAAAGACCGTATCCACCGTGGCCATTCCGGGGTGCCAGCGTTGCAGAATTCCCTGGGCGTAGAGAATCGGGTTTAAAATAATGGTGATCACGAGACCGATGAGTCCGCCAATAACTGCCCAAAAGGGAAGCACCATGCCAATAAAAACAAGGCCGAGATCAAGTTGAATTCCAGTAGCCACGGCGGGAAGAATATCTTCTGTGTGGCCGGTGAGTTCTATCCAGGGTATGGGTATTAGACGGATTGGTTCGTTAAAAATCAGGCCTGAGGCAATGGGAAGGAGTACATAAACGGCCCCGAAGGCGAGGCCTATAACGCCACCGATGGAGAACACCCGCCACTTCCAGCTCTTCTTTTTTTCTTCAGTGGATTCGGCCAATGCCATGGTACCTAATGCCGCAACGGGTGCCATGGGGAAGGGGAGTTTCTCCACATCGGAGGTAATGCGATACAGGGCATAGCCCAGGCCGAAGTGATCAATTCGTTGAATAATTTGCGAGCCAACCAGCAAAAGGATGGGAATCAGCCAGTCGCGGTGGAGAAAGGTTCGTTCCACCATGGATAGTGAATCGGCGCCGGGAGCCACCCAGGCCGGGATATATTCGGCGAGGCCAAGCATTCGGGCCGCATCGGACTGAACAAGATACTGGTTCCAGAGGAGCCCCGAAAAGGGAGAGGCCAGTGCTGCTCCTGCCATGTAATATAACAGAAAAATTTCCTGCTGTTTGAGATCAGAGTGCGCACGTTTGGCAACTTCTGCAAAGAGAATGATGGTCACCCAGCGGGCAGCGGGGCCAATCCCCTGACCGATGACCAGTTGCAGGTACATGGATCCAGGCATCATCAGAAAGCCGATAAAGATGGCACCGACGATGGTTTTCCAGTCAAAACCCTCTTCGAAATGATCGGGAGGTTTTAGGAGGTCTCTGTATTCTTTTAGTTCTTTGTCATCATACAT
>JAOZLI010000002.1:3701-32768 GCA_029934915.1 Desulfocapsa sp.
TTTTAATCCGGCAGCACCTGATACCCAGAATCAGTAAAAAGGCCAACAATAGCCCAGCCGCCACCCATCAAGAAATCACCAATAATTAGCCCAATAAAAAAGAACTGAATTTTCTTAAACAATGATACGCCACCATAACGCATGCATATTGCGTTACAGACCCAGCCAATAAAGAAGCTCACCCATAAAATCCGCATGGCAGAGCTATATGCGGTAAGGTATCCTAATGGGTGGATGGGCCACCAGTAAAAACGATGATAGCAAACAACCAGAATCAGCATAATAATGGCACCGGCAATAGCAAAAAAGGTAATCCAGCCACCCGTTTCAACAGGTGCAGTCATCAGCCGGTGTACGTTTTCATAGACGGTAATGGTTGTTCTGCTTGCCCATTCCAGCTGCAGCTCACGGGTGCCATAGCGATAGTAAAGAGTCATGATGGCAAGGATTGAGGCCACAACGCTTGTTACTATTGTCAGAAAGAGTCCAGAAAAGATCAGGAGTCCCGGACGATTACCGTGGCTGAGTTTCCGGGCATGCAGGAGTGATGGTATCAGCGACTCACGCAAGTCGACGAAGAGTGCTTTTTGTGCCATGGCAGGTAACAGGCCGTTAATACCAGCAAAGAGCTTGGTTCCTCCCATGGTCATTAGCCCATCCATGGGGGCCGCAGTCAGGGTGAAATAGGCAAGACCACCCTGGCAGATAATCCGTGCTGCCACCAGCATAACCATAAAGGCAGCGGAGAAAAACAGGAGTGCGGTACTGAGCTGCATGCCAAGGAAAACAGCCCAGTAGACAAGACCCGCAAAACAGAAAACAGCACCCCAGCAGGAGACGCGTACGTCAAACCATTCCGTGCGGACTTCAGACGGTTTACTAAGGAACAACGATTCTTTTGCAACATTAAGAAGATGCGTTCTTGCCAGCCATATGAGAAAGAGAAAAAATATGCCATAGGCACCGAGCATTTGTGTTTCTTCGGCCCTTGCCAGTGTTGGTCCAAAACTAATGCCAAGTTCTGACGCGGGAATGGTGTAGCCCAGCATACCGAGCAGACCAGTGAGCAAGCCACCGAGGATAAAAAAGAACCAGAAACTAAAGGATATCTGTCTTGAGCAGAGGAAGGCGAAACCAATAAAGGCTGGATAGATATAGATTTTCAGCTTATGGAATCCTGCAAAAAGACCATGGTCAGGGAAATAGGGGCCCGCAAGGATAAGTGTGGCCAGTTGCGGAACCGAAGGGTAATAAAAGTTGAAGCCATTGAGAAGGTGTAAACAAACCGGAATCAAAAGCCCAAGCAGGAGAAAACGATTGCTGAAAAAGGCACCAACTTTCCTCTCGTCCAGGGACGAAGAGAGCATTTCCGGAACTTTCAGTAAAGGAAAATTGATTCGTTCATTATGGATCCACTGTCTGGAGAATACGTTAATGATAAAGAGCATAAAACCGTATGCCAGCAGGATAAAAGTGCCCCAGAGTAAAAGCGGGCTTTGCCATGCCTGCCAGGGAATGGCTGCTGCCACCTCCAGCCAGCTCATATCTCTACCGCCTTCCAGTCCGGTATAGAGCGACTCTATGGCACTATGTGAAGTGGGAACAATTGATGCCGGTAAAATGGATAACAAACTCTCTTGCCACTGGTTGGAGACTGTTGCGTAATGAATAGGGGTGGTGAGGTTCAAGAGCAGTGTTCTGGCAAGGCCTGTGTAGGCAATACCTGAACCTATCACCATCTGGATCCAGATTATAAGCAGTTCTGTTCCTGTGAAAAACAGGTCTTTTGAACGAAATATTTTGGCAGAAATTGCAGTGACAAGAGTAAGAAGTATAAAGATAAAAAACGGTGCAAGCGGAAAGTGGCCGCCACCCAGAGGCGTTGCCTGGTGGTAGATATTGTTAAACGGAGTAAGCAGACAGATCCCTACCGACAGAAGAATACCCGTAAAAATGGCTCGTAGACGAATAACATTTACTGGACGTTTTTGCTCAGTCATTGCTGTCGCCTCCGGTTTGTTCTGCTACCTGATTCCTTACAGCTATTTTTTGGAATTCTTTGGCAAAATGAATATGGCTGGCATCGTCAATGGAGCGCCAGACCAGTAACTGTTTACGGAGATCATGGAGAAAAGATATATTAATTCGTTGCCAAAGCTGTTCTTCGCCCGAACGCCGTTCCATGGTGGCCTTAATCTCAAGGTAGCTGGAATCTCCCTCAACCGGACAAAATTGTACATCAACCCACTGCATAATGCCAAAATCAAAGGGCGCGAGCCACACCTTTGCCCGAATATAGGTGCAATGCATTTCGTGTGGTTTTTCATGGCTTTGTATCAGCGTACGCATCTCATCAATATTGCAGCAACTGAAAACCAGATCCACAGGGCCCGTTGAAAATAATCCGTGTGAGACGTCCTGGTGAGACTGGAAGTAATTGAATATAAAACCGCCTAAAGAGTCATGTTCATCATACTTCATAAAAAACGGCAGTGTTACGGTAATTTTATTGTCCTTGGCTTTTGGCAGGCTGAAGTTGGCATTCACATCGGGAATAGCAATTTTGGCAGCTACCCGCGAAGGGTAAATAACAGAGAGCAGTACCACGCCAATAACCAGAAACATGGCTGCAACGCCTGCCATGGAAGAATAGTTGACGGTAAGTCCTGCCCAAAGAGGCGTACTCGCAAACAGGGCTGCTGAAACCTGCGCCAGCAGGTAGCCAAGCACCACGGAAATAATTGCCAGCGCCAGTGCTTCGGCCACAAAAAGAAAAGAGACATGAGAGGGTGCAAGCCCCACAGAGGTGTAGATTGCGATTTCGCTTTTCCGCTCATAGACGGAACTGATCATGGTATTTAAGACGATAAAAATAGAGATCAGCAGGGGAATGACAATGTTAGGAACTCCGCTGTACTTGATGGAATCACTCTGGTTATAGAGCCAGACCCCATCCCTTTCTCCGGCAAAGATGGCCATGGAAAACCTATCCACCAGTTTCTCCGCCAGCTCACCGATATCCCCCTGAGGACGAACGGCCAGATTTTTTAATTTTCCGCCCAATGTCAGCAGGGTTGAGGCCGGGATGATCGCTATCTGGGATGCAGGAATATGATGATAGCGGCTCTGGAATGAACGAATATCATCACCGGATTCCATGGCTTCCTGTTCAATTTCTGTGATTTCAGCCCCGGATTCCTGCGGGAAGGTGACTGGTGTTAATGATTCACCATCCAGGTCGTGCAGCTTATCCAGTTGCTGTCCTTCAAAACTTCCAATTACTGTAAAGTCGTAGCCCCAGAGAGTGATTGTTTCGCTGCCATCTGTCCTAACCTTTAAGGACGTGGCCATATCTTTGTCAAGAATGATGGAGCGATGGTCATTTTCGGTAAACCAGCGACCGGATGTCAGGAGCGTATCAAGCCCGGTGACAACAGCTTCAGCTGAAGAAAGCCCGATTAACCCCTGTAACTCCGCTCTGTTCTCGCCATGCCGTAACGGAACATGAACTGCCTGCGTTGCATCACGGGCTTCAAGCCAGATACGAGGTGCTATGCCGTCCGTATTTTCGAAACCATCAACCAGAGAGTCCACGGCCTCCACGGGCATACTGCGCCAGTCCACCTGTTTTAAGAGTAAGCCTTGATAGGGCGCACTCGCCTGAAAAAAGAGTTTGCTCTGTCGTTCCCCGGATTTCACCGTGGTGAAACTCATAATGGTAAAGGTGAGGATAATAAGTGTCAGACAGGTCAGTATGGTTCTAATTCGCCTGCGTCGCAGGTTTGAAACTCCCAGAAAGAAAGCAGCGGTAAAGGCCTTCCAATGGCTGATTTCCGATGGCCGTTTGTGGCTGGCCCGACGCTGCATAAGAATCATCTCCTCCTCAAAGCGGAAGAAGATGATAAGGCTCACCATAAGAGAAAGGCCAAGAATAAAAAATGCCAGGATCACCACGGTGGGGCTGTAAGCCAGTTGAAAGGCGGGATGCACCTGGCGAATGATTGCAATAAGCAGGAGCAGTATCCCCATAAAGGCAACAATGCGCTTATAAATATTGGCGTAATTAAAGAGAAAACGTTCCATGCAAAAAGAAAAGGGAACAAAAAGAGCAATATAGAACAGCACCCCGAAGAGAACATCTTTCTGCGTCTTTTCAACCTGCATATAGACCCGGTTGGCAAGAGCCATGGATTCGGTGGCGGCCTTGCTGAACGTTGCGTAATCACGATCAGTCAGGCTATTCTCTGCCCGGATAAGGGCACCTAATCCACGTTCTTCGAGGTTGGAAATTTTGTCGTCAAAGATGCCATGTTTTTCAAGATTGGTGATTCTGGGTGAGAGAAGCGTCCAGATATCCTGCGCAGCACGATAGACTGTATTGTGAATGGCGCTGTACTTATCAACGGAATAGCCAAAACCCATGGAGTTCTCGCTGTTTCCATTGGTGAGGATCATTTTCCGGGTAAGAACATTATCGGAGAGGATCGCTTTGAGCCAGGTTCCCGGTTCGGTGAAGATCGTTGCCATGGTGGATTTTCGTGTATCAATCCGGCTGTACCAGTAGTGTTGAGGCGGAGCGTCTCTTCGTCCATCAAGGAGATTTATTTTTGTCAGATAATTGAAATTTCTAGGTTCCAACAGACCAAAGATAGTGGTTTCTTTACAGGAGAACATGGTGAGATCTGTCTTTGCATGACTTTTGCGGATTTTAATACGGTAATTCTTTTTGCCGGTCTGCTTTTTATCAATGGCCCAGATTGTTTTGCCTGTTTCTTTGTCAAAACGGTACCCTTCAATAATCAGTTTATCCAGCACATGTTTTTTGTCTGCTACCCCTTTGACCTCGAATCGTCCTGTGGAATCAACGGCAGCATAATATTTACGCTGTCCCTGATACGCAAGCAGGATGGTCCCCGCAGCAGGATAGTTGGCAAAAAGTTCTCCCTGCAGGAGTAGATTGGCGCGTCCTGTAACGGTGGCAAATCCCTTGCGTGGCAGTTTTCCGGAGTGCAGTTTTGCTTTTCCCGCCATGGCCTGGGCGATCTCTGTAATCAGAAGAGCCTGCTGCTCAAGGCTGTCCCAGTTGATATGGTCTACGGTATCCCAGGGGGTTCCCCACAGTGCACGTGCATCTCCTGTGGAAACAAGGCTGATTCCAAGAAGCCCGGCAAGGGACGCGACCTCTCCACCAAGACCTGGTTTGTCAAGAAACCAGGAATCCCAGGATCGCATACGGCTTGGTCGAAGGCTGTTGATATAAGGAGTCTGGCTCTTGCTGCTTGCAGATACTTCGTCGAACAGATCAGCAAGGGTTGAGAACATTCCTGTTCGGTTGACTCGTGCTTTTAAATTATACAAAAAACCCTGGTGAAATGCGCCAATACCGTCGCCGTGGCTTGAGAGATGCAGGGAGAGCACTGCGGCAATATCGTATTCCTTTACAAAATTCCTGAAAGCGAAGGCAGTTTTTAAGGTTTTAAGATGGGTTTTCAGTTCTTTGATTCGTTGCTTATTGTATCGGATTGCCTCGGGGAGTATGTCGTTAAAGAGTTCTTTTTCACTTCCGGCAAGATCGTGAAAGGAGGATCTCCATCCCATGCGTCGATAGAGGAGGCGAGTTTTTGATAGTTTTTTGATTTCCGCATCCGTCTCTGCTGTTTTCGTTGTATTTTGCTGGAGACGAAGAGTGATAAGCTCACGTGAAATGGCATCAACTGATAATTTGAGGTGATCTGCTATGGCCTGACTAATGATGCTATCCCGTTCTGGATCAACGGCGAGGGGCCAACCAATGTCCTTTAGTATTTTTAGGTTGTTTTTACTCTCTTCGAGGCTTTTTTTCAGGCGGGTTTTCTGTTTTTTAAGGAGCTTCTTTTTGGAACTGATACTCCAGAGGAGGTCTCTCATTCCCGCCAGGGATTGGTTGTGTCCAGAGTTTGCTACTAACAGCACAGAACGAGCAGGGGGATTGTTCTGCAGGCTTTGTGCAGTTTGTAAGAGCGTGGCAATGGATGCTGCTTCATCTGCACCTGGTGCCCGGCCTGCCACAAACCCAGAACTGTCGTAGAATGCCTCTATTATGAGCAGTTCCTTGGCAAGTTCCGGATCGGTGCCGGGAATGAGGCCATAGATGTTTTCTGCAATGTGTTCCTGCCAGTAAACGGAGGCAGTGAGCTCAGCAGCTTTTGCTATTAACCCAGGTTTTTCAAAAACCGGACTCTTGAAAAATGTACTGAGAGTCGCTTTGTCCATCCAGAAGCAGGGGAGTTGAATGGGGGTGAGTTCTTCTTTTTCGGTGAATAGATATTTAGAGTTGAGGGGGGAGTTGTTGAGATAAATAATGGCTTTGGCGCCGAGGTTTGCCATTTGTTGCCAGTTCTGGCCGGAGCGGGCATCGAGGATGAGAATTGAATTTTCAATATCCATTCCTTTGATTTCGGACCATTTACCCGATCCAACATAATAGAGCGGGCCCTCGAGTACACCATCTGTTGCTCCGGGGGTTATGGCGTTATATCGCAGGGCGTCCAGGGGAATGGTGTTGTCACCAATAACAAGGTTGGCACCCTGATCTTTGCGAACCGGAATAGGGTAACGATATTTCTCAGGCGTTATCCCCATGGCTTCAAACTGATTGCGGATAAAATCAGCGGCTTTGTTGCATCCGGAGCTTCCCGTGACACGTTCTGGAAATGCAGATAGTTGACTGATCTGATCACGTAAAGAGAGTGCTTGCTCTGCATATGACGCAGGTGTATGTGTCAGAAAAAGAATCACAAGAGCAAGGAGGGAGGTTTTGAGGAATGACATGGTACTTAGCTACTCATTCCTCCAGTGTGAATTTCAAGCTCATCACGTTCCTGGATTTTATCCACCCTACCATCCCGAATCCAGATAACCTGATCGGATACATTTAACATCTTATAGTCGTGTGTTGCGGAAATAACAGTTACAGCCTGATCCTCACTCATCTCCTTTAGAAGTGATATGATTTCTTCACCGGTTTTGAGATCCAGGTTGCCGGTGGGTTCGTCGGCAAGAATGATGGCTGGTGTATTGGCCAGTGCACGGGCTACAGCCACACGTTGCTGCTGCCCACCGGAAAGCTCGGACGGTTTGTGTGCGTGCCTGCCTTCAAGGCCTACTTTTGAAAGAAGGTCCATACCTCTTTGGACTGCTGCTTCAGAAGGAACACCGGCAAATGTCATGGGCAGTGTTACATTTTCAAGGGCCGTCATAACAGGAATTAAATTAAACGTCTGAAATATATATCCAATTTTACGGCACCGCAGCCAGGCAAGCTCGTAGGCATCCAGTTGTGCAATATCCACTTCATCAATAAAAACCTTGCCGGCTGTTGGCTTGTCAAGACCGCCGATCATATTAAAAAGGGTGGATTTACCAGAACCGGAAGGCCCCATGATGGAGACGTATTTTCCGGTTTCGATTTCGAGATCGATGCCTTTTAATACGTTGACCACGATCTTCCCAAGATCAAAATCTTTGGTGACATCTGTTACACGAACTATATTCTTCTTAGCCATAACTTATTCTTTGCTTAGCTTTTTATTCGATATTCGACATTCCCTGTTCGACATTCAATATTCTCCCTTTACTGTTCCACCCGCATCGCCTCAACAGGCTGCATTCTGGCCGCCATAAAAGCAGGATACAATACCCCGGCCAGACTTAGAGCAATACCAATACATGTTGAAAATCCAAGAGACGATGTAATCGTCTGCCAGGGAAGAATAGCCATACTGTCTACGCCAAAACGGATAAGGGCGCTTAAAAGAGCCACTGCTCCTCCAAGTACCGCCCCAGTAAAAGCACCGGCCAGACCTTGCATAGCAGCTTCCATAACAAAAATACGGACAATAAAACTATCCAGTGCACCAAGGCATTTCATCGTACCAATTTCACGGAATCGTTCGGTAACTGACATCAATTGAGCGTTGATAATGCCAACTACACAAACAAGAAGGGAAAGAATTACGATCCAACGCTGTTTGGGCGATGTGCCGATGCTTGTGTCGCCGGGCACGATATCATATCCGCATTGTCTGAGTGTTTGCTGCATATCCGGATTATCACAGGCTAATAAACTGTCGGCAATATCAATGTTGATCTGGGTGAAGGAGAGAAAAGAAACGGCGAGCACAAGAGTAAGTGTGGTCACAAGGGAACGAAAGAACCGGGCCCGAATGGATTTATAGGCAATCTCGATGGATTTGTTGAGTGGTAAAACAACCAGACGTCTCATGATTTCCCAGTGATTAAATTACGGATCCTTCTTTTTTGAAGCATATCTCTTTCTCGTATTTTTAACAATTATTATTAACAAAGATCTTGAAAGAGGACAGGGTGAAGGTTGGGGGTCTGGTGGATGAGGCGTAGAAGCAGGGCAAGAAAGTCAAATGCAGATTGGTCCATACGTTGATGGTGGATCATGATTCCACCCGTTCCATTACTTATTCCCTGCGTTAATTCTGCGAGTAGGTTTTTCCAACACTTTTCCGGTTCTGTCTCTTTTCTGGTATGCAGGTCTATATTGATCTGTATATCCGGGAAATGTAGAGGCGATGGTGGGTTAGCATTTTTACTTCTGGATATCGCACGGAACCCTAGTTGCTGTAAGCCATTTAATGTGTCGAGAGAACAACGATTCCATGGCGGTGTGAAAAACGGTGCAAATTCATTCCCTAGAATTCGCTGTAATCGAATTTGCCCTTTTTTGAGGTCATCTACCTGGACGGTGGCTGTACGTCCTGACCCAAATTCCTGTTTTTTCCCTTCAGTTTCATGATTCCGGTGTAACCATCCATGCTGGTGCCAGCACCATTGGGAATTTTTTTTACCCGTCAGTTCCTGAAGTGTCGCAAATCTGTTTTCTGTTACCCAGGTGGGAACCACCGCAAGGCAGAGCGGAAGACTGTTATCAAGAAACAGCTGGATAAGTTGTGACCACTGCTTACCCGGCACACCAATATCATCTGCTCTGAAAAAAATCTTCGCTTCTCCTGTGCCATTGTTAAGCCCTTTTGCAATGGCATTGCGCAGCTGTTTTTCGGCGTCTCTCATGCTCTGCTCTCCTGCCAGTGCGTTGCATCACTGATGAGTTTGCAACTCTTCGCTGCACCATGTAAATCAACAGTATTTACTTGCTTGTTACTTTTGGCAATTTTCAGGCTAAGTATTTGTGCCAGCGTCTCTGCCTGAAGATCATCCGTTGCCAGGAGTGTAAAATCACAACATTCTGTAAAGGCAGTAATTCGCATTTTCTGTTCACGATTTTGGGCAAAGGGAAAGAGGAGTGCTGGAATGTTGGCATCAAGTAAGTTCATGCAGGTATTATATCCCGCCATGGAGATGGATAGATCTGCGGCCTGCAGCCACTCTGGAAAGTTGCTGGCAAAACGGTGGGTATGGATGTGGGACGATTCGAATGATTGTAGTTCTGTGTACAGCTCCGGTGCAGAATAGAGACCGGTAAAGAGATGAAAGTGCAGCGTTGTCTTTTCTTTAAGTAGATTCGCAGCTTTTGCTACTGCCTGGAGAAGTTCTGCACCCACGTTGCCACCACCAATGCTGGCTACAATCAATTTGTCTTCGTCCGGGATATTCAAATCTTGGCGGAGAGTATTATTTTGCTGAAGAGGATCCTGTGGTGGAGTGATAAAACCTGTATAGTGTACAGGAATTGTAATTGAACTGCTTGAGGAGAATGTCTGCTCAAGTGGAATAAAATCAGGATCCGAGTGGACTAGCAACCCGTCAAAAGACGTGTTTAAAAGATTAACTACTCGGTTTTCATATTTTTCCCTGTCTTTTTTCTCCACCAGAATATCTCGCAAACTACAGAGCCGTAGACAGGGCGAAAGTTTGCCTGCGGCAATATCTTGTAAAATTGGATCGAGTTCAAAGCGAAAGGCCTTGCGACCAAAGGGGTATAATTCGACCAGGAAAATATCCGGAGTGAATTCCTGAAAAAAACTGTAGAGTTGTTTCTGTCGTTTGGCTTTAACTTCCTCAAGGTTCTGGCCCGGATCACAAGGGAGCAGAGTTGAAAAATTGGCATCCATCTTCAGGCCGGGTAATTGTACAAATGTAACATCCGTCTTCGGGAGTGTGACATCAGGCCCGCCAAGAATCATCACGGTTTCGTGGTGAACGGCTAACGCCTTGCAAATTTCAAGGCTGCGGTGAAAGTGGCCGATTCCGAGGACGTGTTGACAGTAGCAGGCGATTTTCATAATGAGCAAATACGAACATTGTTAATTTTTTTCTGTGGGGAAGATATTCAACGGCCCCAATGTCAGCTCGTTGACGTTCTGGAAAAGGAGATGCAGTTGTCGTTTTTGAATAATTTTCTTTTCTTCCGGCAAAAAAGCTCGACCAGCCAGATGATAAACAACAGATTTTACAATTCCCTCATGACTGACAAGAAGGATCTGTTCTCCAGGAAAACGATCAAAAAGATCCTCGATAACAGCTAACGCTCGTGCAAGGACCTCACGCCTGCTTTCACCACTGGGTGGACAAAAATCCCAGCCGGCACTCACCTGTTTTTGGAGTGCTTCTGCATGGTGGCTCTGTAACTCATCAAAGGTTTTCCCTTCCCAGTTGCCCCAGGATTGCTCACGCAGATCTGCAGTGTATTCTACGGGAATGGGCGGTATATATTTTTGGATGATGGCTACTGTTTCTTTTACTCTGCCCAGATCACTGCTGATAATTCGATCAATGGAGATATTGTGCAGGAATTCTCCCCACTGATGAACTTCTCTGGCACCATTTTCCGAAAGTGGTGAGTTCTTGCGTCCCTGGATGCGTTTTTCTTCATTCCAGAGCGTTTTTCCGTGACGGAGTAGACCAATAACGGTTCGTGAATCCGTTCCTGTAGGGTTATTGAGAAGTTTTCGCATAACGTTTCAGAGTTTGTTCAAATTGGCGATAGTTGTTATGTAGATCGTGTTCTCGGCGAACATATTGTTCTGCTGCTAAGCCCATACTATTGCGTTGTGCTTCATCGTGCAGTAACTGTTTTATGGCAACGCAAAAATCTTCTTCGGCAAATGGCTTGATGAGATGCGCCGTGGCGCCCTGCTGTACAACCTCTGGAATGCCGCCATTATCAAAGGCAACGACCGGCAACCTGCAGGATTGAGCCTCAAGATATACCATGCCCAGTGATTCTCTTATTCCGGGAAAGGCGAAAATATCACCGCCAGAGTAAAATTCTGCCATTTTTTCCCGCTTAATTTTTCCTGCAAATATTAAGCGTCCGGGCAATATTTTGTGAGCCATAGTCGTTAATTTTTTCCGCTCACTGCCATCTCCTGCTATCACCAGTTTGAAGGGGACTTCTTGGTCGGCAAGTTTTCCCAGGGCTGTTATAAGCCAGGTCAACCCTTGAGTCTTCACATCCGGGCGAAACATGGCAGCGCTGAGGATAACCGGAGTTGAATGCACTTGCCAGAGTTGTCGCATTTTTATTCTTGCCTGTTCATCAAATTGGAACATCTCAGGAAAAATTCCGGGTTTTATATAGGAGAGTTGTTCCTCAGGGATGATTCTTTGCAGGTTCTTCAGATCACTTTGTCGATTTGTGAAGACATGTTCTGCCCGTTGTAAGGCGTGACGGTTAAGGTAGAAACCGGGGGCTGTTTTGAGTTTTCGACGTCGTTTTGTGGAATAGATTCCCTGAAACATGGTGTAGGGGATGTTCAGTGCTTTACAGATCGTGGGTCCCAGAAGATCGGGTGATTTATAATAACTGTGGTATGTCAGCCAGATATCAGGCCTGAATCTAACTACACGTTGTTTGGCCATGAAATATTCCTTCAGTATCCGAATCAACAACCAAGGCTTCCAGTAAATCCAGCGGCTGCGCAGGGTACTGGCAATCATGACCTCATGTCCCTGTTTTCGTAAAAAATCATGGAGGCCGGTGGCAATAATAAGATCGCCGGAAGGGTTGGGGTGGTGTAGCGGTTTGAAGGGAGCGTAGAAACAGATGCGCATTGTGCTATAGATAATCTGCGAAAATGTCACCTAGTTGTGCCACCAACGTCCTGTTGTCGAAATTTTTACTGGTATGCTCTTTGCCACCTTGGATAATTGTTTTACGTAAATTCGTATCGTTTAAGATGGTTTCAATAGTGGCAGCCATGGTAGTCGCATCCCCGGGGGCTATGGTTACCCCACTTTTTCCATCTAACAGAATCTCGGGTATTGCAGAAACTGTAGTCGACAGGGCAGGAACCTCCATGGCAAGGGACTCCACCAGAACATTGGGGATGCCATCCCTATCGCCATTTGCGGCAATCTCACAGGCCAGCACAAAAAGATCGCTTTGCTCAAATTGTTTCAACACCTCATTGTGGGTTTGGGTACCCAGACAATGGCAACAGGTTTCGAGTTCTAGATCCTTGATAAGCTGCAGAATCTTTTCACGATCATCTCCATCTCCAATCAAGGTATGGGTGAACTTGATGCCCTTGTCTCTCAGGATTTTTAAAGCATGATAGAGGGTTGGCAGCCCTTTTTTTTCGGTCATCCGGGCAACCGTGAGCAATTTGTATGGGGTGGAGCTCTCGCTGTGGTTCGTCTTTGGCGAAAATAATTTCAGATCGATCCCATGGTAGATACAATGGATAGGGGTGTTTAGCCCCTGGGCAATATCTTCCAGGTAGCGTCGATTGTAATCGGTGCAGGTGGCAACGAATTCTGCGAGTTTGATTTTTTCTCGTAACTGCTCAGGGTTGGATGTGTAAATATCCTTGGCATGAGCTGTGAAGCTGAATGTCTTGCCTGAAAGTAAGGCGGCAAACATGGTGACAGAAGTGGGGGAGTGAGCGAAATGGCCATGCAGATGCGAAATATGTGTGTTACCAAGGAGGTGATTGTTACATAAAAAACCAGCCTGTAGTAAATGCTTCAATGTGGCAAGTTTTCCCGTTCGCCTGAACCGGACATTGGCAAGTCGCAACCCTTGCAGGAAGACCTTGGGACGTTTTGCTGCTAGAAAGATATTGGGTAGCAGCAAGCGTGGAAATTCAAGAAGCAGTTCTGTGGGCAGGTAATCCACCTGTGCCCGAATCTGTTTGACGGAGTCATGGCAAAAAGATTCCCGGGGGTGTCGCATGGGAAAAAGATGCATATGAAAGCCTAGTTTTTCTAACAGCAGGATTTCGTTTGAGATAAACGTTTCGGAAATGCGAGGGTAGCCTTTTAAAATATAGGCAAGCGTATTAGACGTATTGCTCATAATCGATTCTTGAAATGTTCAACTCTGCTGCGCATGGTATCAAGCCCTGAAAGCTCAAAGCTTGTCATTCGTTGCTGATATTGTACTCTGTTTTCTAAAATGGTCACAATCTTGTCCCGGAGGAGTTGTGCCGAAACATTTGTCCAGGGAAGATAGTCCAGCAGCCCTTGTTTTTTGAGCTGCTCTGCTCGAATTAGTTGCTCTTTGCGAGGTGTTTCCCGTGGGATAATCAGTGCCGGAGTTTGCTGGCTGATGATTTCACAGATGGTGTTGTAGCCACCCATGGAGATAACAAGATCAGCAGCCCCTATAAGTTGTTCCATCTGTGGCAGAAAGGGCATGGTTTTAATCCCATATTGAAGCGCCCTTTTACGTATTTTATTGCGACTCGATTTTGGCATAAAAGGGCCGGTAATCATAAGTGTTTTAAAGGGCAGTGATGTGGGGAAAAAATCATGCATGGAAAGATAGTGGTCAAGGAGCTCACAACCATCTCCACCGCCACCTGCTGTTACCAGAATAAAAGTGTCTTCATCAAGGATACGATATCGTTTCCTGATTTTATTTCGTACTTTCTGTGACCAATGTTTTCTAGGAATATACCCTGTAAAGTGAATCTTTGGCTCAAGAGTCGCAGGAATATTATATTCTTTTATTGGATCGTATATCTCCCGGTTGCCGTAGACCCAGATTTCATCGTAGAGCGTTTCAAGATATTTGTATACATTTTTTGATTCCCAGTCCTTACACACAACGGGTGATTCGTCGAGGATGTCGCGCAGTCCTAGAATAGTTTTGGTGGAAGGAAGAAATTCTCTGAACCATTCAAGTGTTGGCAGTACTTCGCGTTTCAGTCCAAGAGGCTCTTTGTCTACTATAAAAAGATCAGGCCGGAAGGCCTCGGCAGTAGCAGCAATGATATTCTTCCTGATATGTAGGGCCTGGTTAGGGTCAAGGCGAATGGAGAGAGAGTGGTATTCATCGTTGGTTTTTTTGATCATTCCGGGGATTCGGACAAAATCCACTTGCTCAGGAAGGGTGTAACGACCGGCAATGGGAGAGCCAGTGATAATTATGATATTAACTTCTTTGCCGGATAAATGGCTGGCAATGGCCATAGAGCGTCTGATATGTCCCAGCCCATAGGTGTCATGGGAATACATGAGGATGTTGTATATGGGTTTGCTGGACATGTTTTTAGGCGGTTAGGCTATAGGCTGTTAGGCTGTAGGGGAGTGGTATCCTAGTCTGTTTCGTATCTAAAATTCAGTTTCTTTAAGCTCATCTATTTGCAAATACTCTTTTAAACTAAAACTTTGTTTATTGAATAATTCTTTGATCTCCAGTGGTGACATCTCTTTTCTATCTGCAATTTTTCTGGCAGGAACACCACCCCATATTTCGTATGCCCCAGGATTTTTGGTGAGCACAGAGCCTGCACCTAAAACAAAACCGTCAGGGAGGATGGAGGCCTGGTAAAGAACAATGGCATTTTCATGAATCCACACATCGTGGCCGATATATTTATCTTGAAAAAAAATACCATGCTTTTCCTGTACGGCGAGAAGTGGCTCTTTTCCCTGATGGCAATGATCATGGGTGTAAATTCTGGCACGTGCACCGATCATACACCATGCACCGATATGGATGGAGCCGGTGGTGTCCAGAATGGAGAAGCGACTGATTACCACATTGGTTTCGCTGCCAACCGTGTTAAATATTGCAGGGGAAAGAATGAGCTTCCCTTTATTAATATTGGAATGGGGTTTTCGCCGGCACGTTTTTAGAGATAATTCAAGCTCTTCTCTGGTTTGTGAGGCGCTGCGAAATCGCACGGGGAAAGTCGTCCTGAAAATTGTGGTGGAGATTTATTCGGTCGGAATTAAAAACTCATGGTGAGTTTGTTGGTTACAATGGCAATATCTTCTATATCTGTGTATCTCTCACTTTCTGTGAACAGAACACCTGTGTCCATATAACCGAAATGCACTTCGTAGGCAAATTTGTTCAGAAATCTATAGGCAACTCCCAGATCAAGCTCCCAGCCAAGGCGTTCAGTATATTCAATACGTTTATCCATGGTGGTATCGGTCAAACCAACGGAGCTGTGTAATGTGATGTTTGCTGTGGGGGAATAAGCGGCCTTTATAGACATGCCTTGAAAGTGCGTGTCGTTGATAGCAGCCAGAGTATTGGCAAAAGTCATGTCTCTGTTTAAGGCCGTGTCCATGGCATTGGAAAATAGAGAAACTGTGCTGTTCTTTTGCTCCGTGGCTGGCTCGCCATTTTTGAGCGTGTAGGCCTGTAATTTGAAATCACCAGCAAACAGATCGTTCTCTGCGGCATGCACAGTAGTGCCCAGGCAGAGAAGAAAAGTAATAAAGGTTATGGTGATTATCTTTGTCATTTTTACGGAAGCCCCGTGCTCGTATTGTTTAGTACAAATATCTTTACTTTCCTTAAAAGTAGGTTTTTTATGGTCAGAAGTCAAGCAAAAAGCATTGCATTCGGGGTGTTTTCTGCAAAGATCTGAGAATTGAAGATTGCGGTGTAGGTGGAAGTGTAATAAATTGGGACTTCGTAAATTTATTTTTCTCTTTTATGAGGTGCTCGATGCGTAGTTTTCTGAAAAAAAACATTGTTGTTGTGTTCTGTTGTCTGTGTTTGTTACCCGGTGTGGCGGCTGCTTCCTCCGTGGGAACTGTTGTCTTTTATCCCACAGATGTGACTGAAGCTGGTGAACTTGCTTATCTTCGTGATAGTGTGCGCCTTATGCTTGCAAGTAGATTGGCAGCGAGCTCTGGGATTCAGCCCCAATTTGAAGAAGGGACGATGGCGGGAATGCATGAGTCTTATCAATTGCAAAGCAGGCTTGTAAGTGATGGGGCTGGTGTAACTCTTTCCGCGAAGGTTTTGGCGCCTGATGCCGAATCTTCACTTTCGTTTCAGGTGAAAGCAACTACGGATACACAAGTAATGAAAGCCGTGGATGACCTCGTAACAGTACTTGGGACCACGCTCTTCAGTATGGCGCCAACGTCTGTTCCGGCAGCTGATGTGGTGGGGAAAAAGGCTGTTACGGATTTCCACACTCCTCATCCTGATCGGCAGATTAAGGCAAATAGCGGATATGGTCTGGCAATTTATCAGGAAGCTGATGGCCTTCCGGTTCGTACCACAGGATTGTATAAAAGTGCTATCTTGCCAGGAGTAGTCAAGGGCATGACAGCAGGAGATCTTGATGGTGATGGTCTTGTCGAAATTTTACTTGCAACCGATGGGAAATTGAATGTTTATCAGCTGCGTAATGGTCGAATTCAACACCTGAAGACGATTGCATTGCCAGGTTTTTTACGAGTCCATGGGCTTAATGTTGCAGATCTGACGGGCAATGGATTGATGGAAATCTATATTAGTGCCACGCGTAGACAAAAGGTGTGTTCTTATATTCTGGAATGGAATCCGCAGGGGGGGGTCTCGTGGCTTTACAAGGAGGTTCCGCGATATCTGAGGCCAGTGAATTTACCCGAAGAGGGCTGGACGCTACTCAGTCAAAACAGTGGCGTGGAAGATCTGGTTGGCAGAACCATTCGCCCGCTTGACTTCGGCCTGGATGGTAAGCTTGTAGACGGCGAACCACTGCTGCTTCCTGAGGGTGTTAATCTGTTTGAATTTGTCTACGCTGATACCAACGGTAATGGTTCCAGTGAGGTTGTTACTATAAATAAAAAGTGGCAACTTCAAATTTTCGGTGCTGAACTGAATCTTCTCTTCACCACAGAAACCGGTTATGGCGGACGCAGTTTGATAATTGGTCCTTCCAAGGAAGAGCTGGAAGACCTTAAGGAGTTTGAGATGGCAGAGAAGGCTTATGTTTACGTGCCTATCCGTCTGATTGCCGCAGATATAAATAAAGACGGAAAAGAAGAAATAATTTTCGTTGAAAATGAACGGTATTCTCCTGGGTTGCTCGGAGACACTCTTTTGTTTCGCAATGGAGTAGCCCGAATGTTGACGTGGGATGGTCTTGGCCTTGTGGAACTTTTTCATACAAATACAATGCTTAACTCAGTTCTTGATTTTCAATTTTTTATGATTGAAGGTGAAGAGAAGGGTAAAAGTAGCGGACAGCTGTTCGTGGTGGAACCGAAAAGTGGAGATGCTTTAACCACTCTTGTTGGTGGCGGGAGAGGGAATCGTGTACTTGCCTATAATCTTGATATGTCGCCAGTTGAGCCTTGAGCGAATGAACAAGTCCTTGCTTGACGAATCGTGACTTGCCAAGTGTAGACTTGACAATACTGGGGTGTGTGGCATAATTGCTGAATAAACAAGCCGAGGGGGATTCATGCAATTTGTTGGGAGAAAAAAAGAACTTGAAGCACTCGAAGATGCGTATAGTGATGCGGGGTGTAGCTTCATACCGATATATGGTAGACGGCGAGTTGGAAAAAGTGAACTGATAAAGAAGTTTATTGGTGACAAAGCTGCGATATATTTTTTGGGTAAACAGGCCCCGGCAAAACTGCAAATCAAAGAATTTTTGCAAGCCGGAGCTAAAAGTTTACAGCAACCTCTTCTTGCCCAGGCCATGGCAGATGATTGGCAAACAGCAATTTCACTTGTTGTAAGCCAGGCATCACCCGATAGAAAACTCATTCTGGTTATGGATGAATTTCAGTGGTCAGCTGAAACAAGCAAGGAACTTCCTTCAGTACTGCAAGGGTTTATCGATAATAATTGGGGGGGGAAGACCAGGGTCTTTCTGATTCTATGCGGCTCGTATATGGGCTTTATGGAGAAAAAAGTTTTAGGTGAGAAGAGCCCGCTGTTCGGTCGCCGTACGGGGCAAATTCTGCTTAAACCTTTTTCTTATCTTGAGGCGGCTGAGTTTCATCCAAATTGGTCGGTAACAGATAAAGCAAAGGTCTTTTCCATTTGTGGAGGAATTCCCTATTATTTAAAATTCTTTGTACCGAACAGCTCCATCGATACCAATATTCGTAAAAATTTCCTGAATGAATTCTCTGCGTTGGCGAGGGAACCAGAATTCCTTTTGCGAGAAGAATTAAAGGAACTGAAAAAATATTTTGGGATATTGACTGCCCTGGCAACAGGTGCGACTACCAATCGGAAAATTGAGAAAATTACCGGCATTGAAGCAAAGACGCTGTTTTACTATCTGAACTCACTGAAAGAGCTTGGGTATATTGCCAGTTACCATCCATTAACCAGCCATAAACCCAATCCTAAGCAGGTGCACTACAAACTGAAAGACCCCTTGTTGCGTTTCTGGTTCTGTTTTATTTATCCAAATAATACGGCAATTGCACAAATGGAAGATGCTGTGAGTTTTAATAGTCTGCTCAAACCACACCTTGAACAGTATTTTGGTTATTGTTATGAAATTCTTTGTCGGGATGCTCTCGCTTATCTTTATCAAAAAGAGGAGCTTGGCTGCTCTTTTGAGATCGGGGCATTTTGGAGTAAGGACGTGCAAATTGATATTGTCGGGCAACGTAAAGATGGTGTGGTTGATATTGGGGAGTGCAAATGGGGTGCAAAGCAGTCGTTAAAACAACTTGGTAAAGAATTGGAAAGGAAAATTGTTTTGTATCCAAATCACGACAACAAAACTATACAGCGACGATTGTTCCTTCGATCTGAGTATAAAATTCCCGATCAATATCCTGTGCAAGTCTTTTCACTTGCTGATTTGTATTCGTTAAGATAATGAAAAAAACAAAGAAGTATAATTTTTTTAACTTTCCTGTGAAAAAAACTTGACACTGCATTGCTGTGCATATATAAGATAGTAACTGTATTAATAAAAGTGGATTGTTTTGATAGTAATAACAGGCAATCTAATGAAAGCCCGGCAGGCAATGGGCCAAAAAATGATGGAGAGATAAGATGAAGAAAGTAATTTGCGCTGTTGCTGCTTTTGCCATGATTGGTGGAGTTGCTTCTATAGCTTCTGCAGGCAATGTAAGTTTGAGTGGTGATGCACGTGCCCGTTGGATTTATGATGACAATGGAATCGATGGCATGGATTATGATAAGATGGATTCTCGTGTACGTGTTGTTATGTCAGCTAAAACTGATGGTGGTGCGTATGCGAAGATGCGTCTGCGTTTCCTTGATGGTACTTGGGGACAAGGTAAGGATTATACACCTGATGCTAAAGGTGGTGGTAACGTATGGTCTGATTATGGTTTTCTCGGATTCAAAGCAGGAAAGTTTGACATAGCTGCTGGTAAAATGCCAATCGGTTTTTCAACATGGTTTCTGGATGATGAGCGTGCTGATCGTTTCAGAGTTAAGTTTACCGATGGTGGGCTTCTTGTTGCGCTTACCTATGATAGCAAACGTGAAACTTATGCTGCAGATGAAGACAAGCAGGTATATGGTGTAACATACAAACAGAAATTCAGCGATGATATCACCGCAAGCTTTCGTGGCGTATATGTTGATGATCAAGCTCCCGCCGATAGATCCGGTGTTAAAGCATCTGCAAATGTTAAAATGAATTTTGCTGGAAATAACATTATTATTGAACAGTCTTACAAGGAAAATGGAGTAGCAAGTTATAGTCCTAACCAGGAAGCTCTCGGTGTTGCTGATGTCGCTGCATTTGTTAATACTGTTGCCGAGTATGCCCTTGGTCGTGATACCCAGGATCAGTGGGGTGGATATGCTGAGTGGAATGCTACTTATGGCACAATCACTCCTGTTGTTCGCGTTGGTTATACCACTGAAAGCTTTACTACAGATCAGACCTTCGGTTGGTTAATGATTGGTGGTGATGAGCCTATCAGTCAGATCTCTCGCGTTGGACAGGGTGGAGACACTATGTTCTTTGGTGCCAGCTCCAAGATGCAGACTTCAGAAGTTTTAAGCTTTCAGGCAAACTTTGTTTACATGGATATCGATTCAGAAACAGTTACCCTTGCTGATGGAAGACAATGGCATACATCCCTGCACGGAGACAATCCTATTGAATTGTCCGGTAGTATGGCATATGAAGTTAATAAGGATACAACCATATCTGTTAAGGGTGGTTGGCTCTTAAGTGATAGTGATTACGATAACGTAGACGATGCTTTTGCTGCTTATACAAAAATGGCTATTCGTTTCTAGGTTTTTGGTTTCATAGTTGCTGTTGATGTTAAAAACGGGCTCTGATTTTCAGAGCTCGTTTTTTTTTGTCTTTTCAAAGTGATTTAATTTTTCCCTTATCTTTCTTTTGCATAGAAAAGGGGACAGATTTATTTTGTCACTTGGCTCTTTGCAGAAAGAAAGGGGCATTATGTTTTTGTTACACCTATTATCCAAATGAATCAATTTGACTTCCAAATTGGGCTGGGCGTAACTCAGAAACCATTATGGTCTAGATATAGTAAAAAAAATGGACAGACCATGCTGTAAGGACAAAACACGGCTACGTTTTGTTGTGGCAAGGGATTGTTACTGTAAGTGTTTCGCAAGATATTATTTGACAAAGATGCGTAAATGATGCATACGTATACATATGAGAACGACACTAAACATAGATGATCAGATTTTGGAGAAAGCGTCTCTTTTAACGGGCATAAAAGAGAAGACTTCCCTGGTTAAGCTTGGTCTTGAAGCGTTGATAGCACGTGAGAGTAGTAAACGGCTCGCAATGCTTGGTGGTACAGAGAAAGGGGTGCGCAATATACCAAGACGTAGGTCAGGAAAATCATAAACAAACTATGGTTCTTGTTGATACTTCAGTATGGATTGACCATCTCCGAACGAGTGATCGTCATTTAGAACAACTCCTTTTTGATGGTGAAGTATTTTGCCATCCACATGTTATCGGTGAGCTTGCCTGTGGTAATATAAAAAACAGACAGGAAATCATATCGTTACTTCAGGCTCTCCCTCGAACACCGCTTGTTGACTTCGAAGAATTTTTGTATTTTGTTGAGCAACATCAGTTGAATGGCACAGGTATAGGCTTTGTCGATATTCATCTTCTGGCATCAGCCCAATTAGGTCAAATACCTTTGTGGACAGGAGATAAAAGGCTGCAATCCGCAAGTGTTAAGCTCAACTTAATGTACAAAATGAAAAGATAAGCTGTTTACTGCTGTCTGGCAAAGGCGCTTATAAGAAGAAATCTTGCTTACTCTACTTTTTTCTTGTCAATAGAATCCAAATTAAATCCCTGGCCCGTTTTTTTTATGGTGGCAACGGGAGTATTTCTCGCCACCATGGATAGTTCCATGACTAATGTGGCACTGCCAAGTATTATGCGTAGTTTTGGCGCAACTCTTCCCCAAACTGAATGGGTGGTGCTTGTATATCTGCTCACCATAACGGTATCGCTTTTACTTTGGGGGCGTCTGGCTGATCAGTTAGGGAAATGCTCTCTGTATCTGACGGGGATGCTGGTTTTTACCGTTGGCTCGTTGACCTGCTATCTCTCCATGACCCTATGGCAGTTAATCTGCTTTCGTTTTGTTCAGGCAATCGGCGCTGCCATGATGATGTCGACTGGGCCTGCAATAATTAAGATGGTCTTTCCCCTGGGACAATTGGGTATGGGCCTCGGTTTTATAGGGATCGCCACATCCGTTGGCTTAATGCTGGGACCTGTGATATCCGGCACGCTGATTCATTATTTTTCCTGGCGCGAAATATTTCTGGTTACGGTGCCTGTGAGTTCTGTCGCTTTTCTTTGGGGCTGGTTTCGTCTGCGCCCGATGATTGCAGAAGCAGAAAACAAAAAAGATAAATACCCCTTCGATTGGTTGGGAATGTTGTTGTGGGGAGGAATTGTCACTGCTCTGGTTCTCCTTTCCACCTTGCACAGCGGTAAAAGCAGTGTTGTTCTTTGGGGAGGTCTTGTTGCTGTTTTGCCCCTTGTCCTCATATTTGTGAAGGTTGAACTGAAACAGAAAACGCCTCTTTTCCCCCTAACTCTCTTTCGTCAGCGTTTCTATTTTATAGGGATGCTTTGTGCTGCCCTGTCCTTTGCCGTACTTTTTGTAGTGCTTATTCTTATGCCCTTTTACCTGGATTATATATTGGGCTTACCGGCGCAAAAAATTGGTTTTGTGATGATGGCAGTCCCCTTGACCGTTTTTATGATTGCGCCATTTTCCGGGATGTTATATGACCGCATCGGTGCACGCTTTTTAACAACTTCCGGTTTGGCCATTGCGGCTCTCAGTCTGTTTCTGATCTGCCTGTTGGATATGTATTCAACACCCTTCGATGTTGCCTGGCGCCTCGCGTTGCTTGGGTGTGGGCAGGCATTGTTCCTCTCTCCAAACAGTGCAGATATCCTTAATACCATTCCTCATGAGCAGGCGGGTGTGACGTCAGGGATGTTGGCCACAGCCAGAAATTTTGGAATGTTGCTGGGAGTCATGTTCGGTGGTCTGCTTTTTGGGCTTCTTTTTAACTACTTGAGCGGAGGCTATGATCTGAAGCAGTTTCAACCGCTTTATGCCGAAGCATTTATGGAAGCTCTTAGTTTGACCTTTGGTGCTACAGCTGTTCTTGCAGTATGTGGGGCGTATTTGTCAGGTTTACGGCGGGGAAAGTTGTAATTACTGTAAATGAGAACCATCCTGAGGTAACACAATCCTGGCAATCATCCCACCATCTTCTCCTCGTTCCAGTGAAAAACGACCGTCATGTTCTGCAACAATCTTTTCTACCAGCGTAAGACCCATCCCGGTACCATAGGTTTTTGTGGTGTAAAAAGGATCTGCTGCCCGTTCGAGGTTCGAGTCCGCAATGCCGTTGCCCGTGTCCCCTATGGTGATAATGATCCCATCTTGAGTTTCAGTACAGCTAATGCTTAGTGTGCCACCCGTTACCATGGCTTCTACGCCGTTACGAATCAGATGAAGAAACATCTGCTGAATGCGTTTGCCATCAATAAAGAGGATTGGGCCAGGGGATGGGAGGTTCAACTGATAGGAAATAGCCTGTTTTTTCATGGCTCCGTAAAAGAGCATGATGCTTTTTCGGATTAATGGGTAGATGGGTTGCCTGCATTTATCCGGTTTTTCCTCGCCTACAAAATTAAACAGATCATCCAGAGTCGACTCTATACGGGCCGAGTCCAGAATCATCATATCGAGGAATTTTAACATCTTTTTATCGTCTGTCTTTTTAGCGAGGAGACGGGCAATGCCACCAATAGATGTAATCGGATTGCGGATGGAATGCACTAGTTGAGCCGACATATGGCCAAGGGCTGAGTAGCGTTCGGCATCAATTAGAAGATCTTTGTTTGTTTCAAGTTCTGTGGTTACATTCTCCAGTTCTGTTATCTTGTTGAGCATGCCCTGATAGAGATGACTGTACTCAATAGCAAGACTGGCCTGGCTGGCAAAAATTTCCAGGGAATTAATATCGTCTTCGCTGATGGGACGGGCGGTGACAAAATTGTCGGCAATGATAACACCCTGCGATTTGTTTGGTGAGAAAAGAGGGGTGATGATAAAATCGTTTTCCTGAAGAGAATGCAACAACTCATCGGCGACGGCCTGATTGTCTGCCGTACCATTTCTCACATGGATAGATTTACGCATATTACAGGCTTGAATAAGGATATGTTCCTGATCGTTTGCCGCGACAGTAAGGCTGTGGACAATCTTATCGAGCTCAGGGTCGTTAGTGTCGCTTGATGTTTTGACATTTTGCAAAATGTCAGTAAGATGTAAATCTTTCTCTTTAATCTCGTCCCATACGCGTCCTGCATCAGCTTTGCATGGTGGCCCGATTCCCATTGTGCCCTGCAGCTTTGAGTGGTCATCGTTGAAGAGAAGAAGAAAAGCGCGATTGAATTTGAGCCCTTCTTCGGCTGTAATACCTGTAAGGATGGAGCGCAGAACGCTATCAAGCTCAATGGAGTTTAAATAGGCACTGTTCATCTTCAGGTTGAGTTGATGGAGAAAGCGAGTACGGTAAGTGGTGAGTTCCAGTTGCTTCTGGTAGGCACGGTTATCCAGGATGAGACGGCGTTTTTGCAGGGCTTTACGCACCGCAATACTGAATTCTTCAAGGGTTACAGGTTTTGCCAGGTAATCGTCTGCACCTTCACGCAGACAGGTCATGGCAATTTTAAGATCTGTAGTGCCGGTGAGCATGATAACGCTTAAATTCTGGTGGTTTTGCACGAGGTCTGTAAGGATTTCTGTTCCATCCTGATCAGGAAGTCCGATATCGAGTAAAACAAGTGCGATATTTTCCCGTTCCAGCAGGTTGTAGAACTCTGAAGCATTCGTGGCTGAGAATACTGTGAAGCCTTCATTTGTGAGGATGTTTGTGAAAATAAGGAGTATTTCTTTTGAGTCATCAACAATTGCAATGGATTCGCCGGAATCAAGGTAGTCCTTTGAAGGGAGAGATTCTCTGCTCTCAGGCAATGAGGGGCGGTCGATCATGTGAATCCCTGTTGGTTGCATGGCGTGAAACTAGTGGAAAAACAAATAAATAACACCACAATTGATTGTACAGGTCTGGTAGAAAAAGAAAAGGAAATTTTATTAGATGTCGATAAAAGAAATTTTTGCTCGTAATGGAACACTTTCTGCTAATTTGAAGGGATTTGAGCCGCGAGAGGGGCAGCAACAGATGGCGGAAGCTGTTGCTGGAACACTTGCGGCAGAAAGAGAGAACGAGAGTAACCGTGCTTCCGTACTTCTGGTTGAAGCAGAAACAGGGATAGGGAAGACTCTTGCCTATCTGGTGCCGGCTCTTCTCTCTGGTCAGCGGGTGGTTATCTCGACGGCAACCATTACCCTTCAGGATCAGATCTTAAAAAAAGAAATTCCTCTCCTGAACAGCGTGATGGATATGGAAATTCCTGCACTCTGTATGAAAGGACGACAAAATTATCTTTGTCATTATCGCTGGTTTCAACATCGTTCTAATCCACAGACCTCTTTCCTGCAAAACGATGAAGAAGATAAAATTGAACAATGGCTTATGCGCACGGAGACAGGAGATCGGGCTGAGCTTTCCTGGCTACCTGACCGAACACCACTTTGGCCGAAAATTTCTGCTCAGCCCAATCAATGTTTAGGTGGAGATTGTCCGGAATTATCACTCTGTTTTGTAGCGCGTCTAAGAAAACGTGCAGGAGCTGCCAGGCTTCTTATTGTGAATCATCACCTGTTTTTTTCTGATCTTGCTTTACGTCAGGCTGGATTTGGAGAAATTCTGCCGCGTTATCAATCCGTTATTTTTGATGAGGCGCATCATCTTGAAAATGTGGCCAGCAACTTTTTTGGTAAACATTTCAGTCATTATCAATTTCTTGATTTGCTGGCTGATATCGAACGACAAAGCGAGGTTGATTGCCCGGGTAAAGATGCAGATCATATCGCAAGATATTGCCGGGGACTGAAGCAGCGGCTGGAGACATTTATCGCACTTTTTCCTGTAAAAAAAGGACGCTACCCGCTCCTGCCATTTATTCAGAAAACAAAAAACTGGCAGGAGAGCGTTGAGAACCTGACTGAAGGGCTTGTGCAGTTGGCAGGTAAATGTGCAGAGTTCTCAGCTCATGGTGAGATGTGGAATGTATTTGCAGAACGTTCAGGGCTTTTGCGAGAGAATCTGCAACATATTTCGGGCGTAAAAGAACTCTCGGAAGATTCCTTTATCCGCTGGTACGAAAGACGTGATCGGACGGTGAGTTTGTCGGCAACACCCGTAAACGTAGCATCAGAACTGGAAAAATGTCTCTATTCTGCCGTCGACTCCATCGTCATGACATCGGCGACACTTACTACGGGCGGAGATTTTAAATATTTTTGTCAGCGTTTGGGACTGGATGATTCTGCGAAAACGCTGTGCCTCCATTCGCCCTTTGACTATCAGGGAAGAACTCTGTTATATGTACCGGAACAGGGATTTCCAGAGGCCAATGCTGCAGGCTATGCAGAGGCTCTTGCCAAACGAATGTTCCAACTTCTGCAGAGAAGCAGGGGCAGGGCACTTGTGCTGTTTACCAGCTTTAGAGCCATGGACCATGTGGCGGACTATCTGGAAGGCAGGTTGGATTATCCGGTACTGGTGCAGGGAACAGCATCAAGGCAGGCCCTGCTTGAAGAGTTTCGTGAGAATACTGAATCGGTTCTTCTCGCTGTGGCCAGTTTCTGGGAAGGTGTCGATATTTCCGGTGATTCATTAAGCTGTGTATTAATAGATAAACTGCCCTTTGAAGTACCCAGCGATCCGGTTATTCAGTCTCGAATGAAGGTCATAGAGGAGGAGGGCGGCAAGCCTTTCTTTCAGTTTCAAGTGCCAAGGGCTATTTTGAGTTTGCGGCAGGGAGTTGGACGCCTGATGCGTTCCTCAGAGGATCGTGGTGTAATAGGAATTATGGATATTCGTTTATATTCAAAGGGGTACGGGCGAATCTTTCGGGCGAGTCTGCCTCCCTCACCCGTAGTACGTACTTTAGAGGATGTTGAACAATTTTTTGCTTAGAGGGCATTCAACAATAACTTCGGAATTATTGAATGCGCCCTTATAAATAACAGGGATTTGTATGAGTACTAAAGAACAGTTAATGGCTGCCATAGCACCACAGGTTATGCAGATCGAACAGGCTATGCGTGACGATTTAGCACAGGAAACCCAAGGCTGTGATCCACTTCTTGCTGAAGTTCTTGAATATGGAATCTTTAATGGTGGAAAACGATTAAGACCTCTTCTTGTCCTTCTGGCAGCACGTCTTGCAGGAAAAAAAGAGAATGATAAGGATAAACAAAATTTGCTCCTGCTGGCCATTGCCTTTGAGTATCTTCATGGAGCCACCCTGTTTCATGATGATGTGATAGACAGGGCGGATATGCGTCGTGGTAAGCCGTCGGTTGTACAACAATTCGGCGATATTGCAGCCATTCTTGGTGGAGATTTCTTGCATTCACGCTCAATGTTTTTAATTGGCTCAGTCGGCGGCGGAAAAGCTCTGGAGATCTTTTGTCATGCCACTAACGCCATGGTTGACGGAGAGTTTTTACAGCTTCGTAATGCGAGGAATTATAATTTAAGCGAAGATGATTACTTTTCTGCAGTGCAGGGGAAAACGGCGTTGCTTATTGCAGCCACCTGTGAGGTTGGTGCCATGGCTTCAGGTGCTACAGCAGACGAACAAAAGGCACTTGCCGATTATGGATTGGGCCTTGGTACAGCCTTTCAGATTATTGATGATCTTCTGGATTACCAGGGCGATGCGGCAAGTACGGGGAAGTCTGTGGGGAATGACTTTCAGGAAGGAAAGATGACATTGCCTGTCATTCTGGCATTGCGTGATGCATCGGCCCAGGATCAAAAGCGGTTGTTGTTTCTTCTGGCGGATGATGCTCGTGATAATACCGGATTTGCCGAAGGATATGCACTCATTGATAAGTATGATGGATTTGGTGCAAGCAGGAAAATAGCAGAGTCCATTGTCGCTGAAGCTGTGTCAGGATTGGAATCGTTTTCTGGAGAGGATGCACCTGAAATCGTGCTCATTTTTCGTACACTGGCTGACTATGTATTGTCACGAAACAAATAAGGTAAACGTTCATCAGCACCCATCATTGTCCATTTTTGCCTGCTCACATATAACTGCATATGCTACGCAGTCCAAAAATAAACAATGATGGGGCACTGCTAAACGTTTACATACCAGGGTTTATCGTTACCAAATAACTATAGCATAGGATTATGAGTAGAAAAGTTATAAAAAAGAAGAAGACTCCCATACGTCGAAAAAAGAAAGTAAGCAAGAAGAGGGCTTTTCCCATGAGGTTCTTTTCTTTCCTGATTTTGTTTGGCTTGCTCTTGTTTTCCATGGGGGCTGCGGGCTACGTGATTTTCTTTAAAACAACAATTGCCCATGGTGCAACGCTGGAAGAGGCAACGGAGGAAATTGTTTTTGAGGAACCCTATGCCAATATCCCAGAACTTCCTGCTGATATTCCAGCGGATAATAATTCCAGTTTACCTATGGTCGCCATCATTATTGACGATATGGGGTATCACAAAAAAATAGGCAATGAGTTGCTGGCATTGCCCATGAATCTCACATTCTCTTTCCTGGCAGCGGCTCCGTTTACTGAAGAACTGGAAGAAAAGGCCTATCAGGCAGGGCGGTGTATATTCCTTCATCTGCCCATGGAGCCTAAAAGTAAAGAGTGGGACGCTGGTCCTGGTGCATTGTTTTTAGGGCAAAGCCAGAAGGAGCAGGGGCAACTTTTCCAACAAAATCTTCAAGCAGTTCCGCATGCAGTGGGGGTGAATAATCACATGGGTTCACTCTATACAGAAAATCGGGAGGCCATGGATAGTTTAATGGTTTTACTTGATAAAGAGGAACTCTTGTTTGTTGATAGTTTTACCACCTCTTCCAGCAAGGGATTGGTGGCCGCTCAGGCAGCGGGGATTCGCTCAGCTAGACGCGACATCTTTCTTGATAATGTGCATGCGCAGGATAAGGTCTGTGCGCAGTTGAAACAACTGGTTTCTCGCGCTGAAAAAAAAGGATGGGCCATTGGAATCGGACATCCCAACGCTGCAACCCTCGCAGCGCTCACAAACTGTAAAGGCCGCCTGTTGAAGCGGGTTCGCCTTGTCAGTGCTCAAGAGTTATTGATGAAATTGTAGTAAGGATATAAGGAAGGAACAGAGCGCTCAGAAAGTATCTGAGCACTCTGTGTTTTTACTGTGTTGTTAATTAGTACCTTACACCTGAACTTCTGTAATAAAAAAACACGAAATTCAATGTGGTTAATCTGCTGTAATTATGCCCC
>JAOZLI010000271.1 GCA_029934915.1 Desulfocapsa sp.
GAAGTGTTGTTAGAAGCTGTACAAAACCAGGCACAAGCTGGAACAGCATTAATTCTGGATGAATTTCCATATTTGGTACAAAAATCACCGGAACTGCCATCCATTATTCAAAAACAGATTGATAGCAGAAAAAACAATATCCATCTCATTATTTGTGGTTCCTCACAACGAATGATGCAAGGGCTTGTTCTGGACGGGACAGCCCCTTTATACGGTAGAGCCGTTGAAATCATCAAACTTCGTCCACTTGAGCCAGGATGGATCTCTGACGCTTTGGACTTAGATCCTGTTGCAAGTATAGAGTCCTATGCCACCTGGGGGGGAGTGCCCCGTTATTGGGAATTGGCTAAACAGTTTGCCTCTCTGCAAACGGCCTGTAAAGAATTGATTCTTGACAGAGATGGCGTATTGCATGAAGAACCCATGCGCCTGTTACTCGATGACATGCGTGGAGGCAAGTCAGCCACATTCGCTTCTTGCACTTATTGCAGGAGGGGCAAATAGATTATCAGAAATTGCTGGAAGACGTTGGAAACCAGCCTCACGCTGGTGGGGAAAAGGGTGCAATGGCATACCAATGGAAATTGATGTGATGGCCGAATCTATAGATGGAGATGCGCTCCTATTTGGAGAGGCTAAATGGGTAAACAAAACCAATCTGCCACGGATTATGAACACTCTTGAAAAACAAGCTGAGAATTTCCCTAAACTCGGTAATCGAAAAATTGTGCTAGCTGCCTGGTGCAAGCAGTCACAACTGCATTCGTCCGAGAAACCTGTCTTTACCGCATCAGACGTTCTTGCAGCCTTGAAGAAATAATCTTACTCCGATTTCCCTTTGGGTTCGGTAAGAAATAACTTGGCATTTTCCGGTCGTAAATGTGCTGCAGATTCAGCCGATTTTATATCTTCACAACCGCAGCGTAGCTGGCTACGTGAGGATTGTGAAGATATAAAATCGGCTGAAGGTGTGGTACAGTTGCGAATTGGAAAGTCCAAGTTATTTCTTACCGAACCCTTGCAATAAACTCATAGCTGCCGGATCTACGCTGCGTAAATGCAGATCATTTTGAGGAAAAGGAATCTCTATCCCGGCCGCCTCAAATTCGTTGTTAATGGCAAGATTAAGTTCACTTAAAACCAGACGCCGATCGGTAAACTCAGGTATAAAGACTCGCAGTTCAAAATCAAGCGAGCTTGCGCCAAAGGCCAGAAACAGTACATTGGCTTTCGGCGTTGTAAGGACCAGCGGATTTTCTTCCGCACAGTCCTGCAAAATCTGCATTACCTGTTCAACATTGGAACCATAAGCTACACCAACCGGTACTTTCACCCGTGCCTGCCTCTCCTGCAGTGTCCAGTTTGTAACCTGTCCGGTGATCAAATCAGAATTTGGCAGCACAATTTCGGCATTATCTGGAGTCTGCACCACAGTCGCACGCAGTCCAAGCGCTTTGACCACAGCCATCTCTTCGCCCACCTGAATTGTATCTCCCAGTTTAATAGGACGCTCAAAGAGCAATATCAAACCACAGGCAAAGTTCTTGATTATTTCCTGCAGACCAAAACCAATACCGACGCCCAGAGCGCCACCCAGGATAGTCAAATTCGTTAAACTAAAGCCAAGTGCTCCAAGAGCTATAAGGAAACCGGTCAGCATTATCGCATAATGCATCAAACGCGTAATAGAAAGCTGAATCCCCTGGTCAACATTTTGCCTTGGCAGAACAGACTGGAGTAATATTGATTGCAGTATTCTTGAAAGGCAATAGGAAGTATACAATACAAAAGTTGCCGCAAGAAGCAGTCCCAGAGAGATGTTTATTTCTCCATATACAAACCCCAGTTCACTCAAAAATGTTAACCCACCTGTTACCGTGGGGAAAAGACGCCAGTCAACCATGATCAGAGAGACAACGGACAACAGGCAAGCAAGAATAGGAATCGGACGAATCATTTGTGCTATTTGTTCGGCATTATCCCTTACAAGAGTCACAGGAATAAAATGTAAACCAAGCTCAACCATGCCCATTATTATCAAATAAGCAATCCACAGAAACAGCCCTTTAAAAAGAGATGTCAGGGAAGCAGAGAACACAAAAAATGCGAGTTCTGCCTGACCAAAGATCTCAGCCAGCAGTACAACAAGAAGAAAAACAAAGGCAAACCGTGCCCCCCATACAAGCCAGGGATACGTGGTAATTTTTCCCTTGTACCGTTTTTGCCGCAGCCATAAAAACAATAACAACGATATCGATACAACAATAATATAGAGCCGCATCAGAGGCATGGGTAAATTAGCTATAACCAGTAAATCGGTAACAAGCAGAAGCATGATCATCTTTGTTAATCCACTTCTGAGCAGAGTATCTTTTATCATTTCTCTGCTGATGCGAACCACAGTGACCAACGTAATAGCCCGGAAGACTGCCAGCCAGAATGGAGGAAGTTTGTCCGCCACAAGAAAAAAGACAAACAAACTGACAAACACCGCTACAGAACTAGAACGATTAAAGACAAAACTCCAGTGGGTCGACGATTTCAAATAACTCTTACTCAATGTGAATATCCACAAAAGTACTAAAAACAGTATTCCACTTGTAATAAGTGCTTTTTGTTGTTCGACAAGAAACTTGATGTCAGGCCGCAATATCTGCAAAACCCCACTTTGTGCATCATGCCGGAGTTTCGTATTAAATTTACTTACAAATTCGCGAGAGAGGAGAGGCGGTGCCTGTCGATACAAACCTTCCTGATAACGATTTTTGAACAGGGCACTCACTTCCAGATGCAATTTATGAGCAGCCACCTCCAACTTCCCGGATTTTCCCTGAAGCTCAAGTAACGGTACCAGATAGTTGTTGATCTCTTCTCTAGCCACATTTTTTGTTGCCTGCAATTGCAGAATTATCTTTTGAACCGGTGGTAAAAAATTGCTTGGCCCCAGTCCTGTACGCCACTTGGCCAGGTCTTCTTCCTCTAACGCCCAATAATCCATCCACTCTTCAAGCGTTTCAATGGAACTGTCCAGACTACTGGCAGCTAAACTGATATTTCGTTCAATAAGCTGTAACTCACTCTGTAGTTGCGTTAAGTGCCTGGCATTTTCTTCGGGATTCGTTTTTAAGATATGAAACTGTGCAACAATTTCATTTTTGGTGGCTTTAATTTGAGAAAATTGTTCTTCTATATCTTGGGTGTCATCTATCCCAACGAGGGCGGCACGCATATCCAGCAACTTGGTTTCAAGCTCGACTGCTTTTGGCTGCAACTCTGCAAGCTTTTTTTCTTTTTCAAGAGGTGTATTACTTTCCTGAACGGTTTGCGCAGCAACGCTCCCGCCTCCGTTCCCATCTTCATGGGCAACTGAAATTACAGGTGCAGAACAGAGCAGTACCACCAGGGTAATTAGAATTAGCGATATTTCCCTGCTGATTCGTGAAAAGAGATTGACCTTACCCCAGGAACGATTGACTATATTTATCAGAGAGTTCATTGTACCTTAACTTGTTATTTATACATTGAGAATCAACACAGTTTGTTTGGATCGTAGGTTGTGGTTGAGCCTAGCGAAACCCAACGTTTGCAATGATGTTGGGTTTCGCTAGGCTCAACCACAACCTACGATGGCTCATTTTCTATGTTTTCCAAAGTAGCATAAAAATACCTGATTACCATCAAAACTCAGCTTAACCATATTTGATGTAAGAGCTCGCCCCCG
>JAOZLI010000272.1 GCA_029934915.1 Desulfocapsa sp.
TTGGATAAGAAGTAAGAAGTTGTAGGACAGTTTGAATGTTTCAAACACAAAAACGGAATCCTTCCATCGGGATGGGTTCCGTTTTTTTGTATATACAACTGGTGAGAGGTACTGACATAGGTATCCCTCAATAGTTACTTCTAAAACACTTAAAATGTTAAATTGCCGTGTCGCAAAGTGATGATGTTCATACCGTAGCACCGGAAATGGCGATATCTTTTTTTAAAGGTATCTTGCCTTTTAACGGACTTGATGATGCAACGTTAAGTCGGATCGCCCGCCATTGTCGTGTGGATTTTTATCCAAAAGGCACGCGACTGCTTACTGCAGGCGAGACAGACATTACCCACCTGTACCTTATTCAACGTGGTGGGGTAAAAGCGTTTATTGAGGATGATCAGGGAGAGATAACGCTCAAGGATTTTCGTGGTGAAGGGGCCTATATCGGCGCTTTAGCCATTATTCGTGAGACTCCTGCAAACCTCAACATTGAGACTGTGGAAGATACGTTCTGTTTTCTTCTGCCCCGTGAGATCTTTCTTGAATTGGTGGAACAAAAAACAGGTTTTGCCACCTACTATCTGAAGAGTTTTTCTGAAAAAATTGTAAACACGGCTTATAACGAGTTACGACACCACAAAGCGTCGCAGCGCAGTGGGGATGATCTCTACCTGTTTTCTGTTCGAGTAGGTGATCTTGTAAAAACCTTGCGTAAGGTTGCAAGTGATCTCACCATTCAGCAAGCTGCGGCAACCATGGCTGAGTTACGTGTGGGGAGTTTGCTTATTCATGACCCGGCAGATGACAATAATATTGTTGGGATTATCACCGATCGTGACTTACGTGGGAAGGTTGTTGCCGCAGGGATGGATTATCATCAGCCCGTAAAGGCAATTATGTCTGGTCCTGTTGAATCAGTACTGTCGCAAACGCTCTGTTTTGATGTGTTGTTAAAAATGATGTCAACCGGTATTCACCATCTGGCCGTTGAACGTCGGGGGCAGGTTATCGGTGTGGTTACGTCCCACGATATTATGCTGCTTCAGGGGCATTCTCCCTACTATTTGTTTAAAGAAATCAGGAGCCAGCAGGAAATAAGCGGGCTCTATGATTTGGCAAAAAAAATACCGGAAGTGATTCGCAGTTTGATTAATGAAGGGGCAAAGGCGGGGAATATTACCCAGATGATTGCCATCCTGAACGATCATATTCTCGAACGAATGCTTACTCTCCTTGAGATAGAGTTAGGGGCACCACCCGTTCCCTATTGCTGGTTGCTTATGGGCAGTGAAGGACGACGCGAACAGACTTTTAAGACTGATCAGGATAATGCTATTCTCTATGCTGATCCCAAAAATGAAAAGGAAAAGCGAGCAGCAGAAGACTATTTTAAAGGTTTCGCCAGGAAGGCAATCGACCATTTAGTACACTGTGGATATCCCCTTTGTCCCGGTGAAATAATGGCCACCAATCCTAAGTGGTGTCAACCGCTTTCTGTTTGGAAGGGCTATTTCACCCGGTGGATTACGACACCAGACCCACAGGAGTTGTTACACTCGACAATATTTTTCGACTTTCGTTCAGGTTTTGGCGAGGGGGCTCTCGCCAGGGAATTGCGTAAACATTTAAATGCTGAGGCAAAAAGACAGGATATCTTCCTCTTTCATCTGGCCAGACAGTGTTTGTCTACCCGAGTTCCTTTATCGTTTTTTAAAAATTTTATCGTTGAGAAAGACGGCGAACATAGGAATCATCTGGATATTAAACAAAAAGGGCTGACTCCCTTTGTGAATTTTGCGCGAGTATTGTCTTTGAAATATGCCATCAACGAAACGAATACACTGGCTCGTTTGAAAAGCCTTCACGATGGAGAATTTCTCGATCGTAAATTGTGGGCAGCTGCCACCGATGCCTATGAATTACAGATGCAGCAGCGACTTATTCATCAGTTGGCACAAATGGAAGAAGGGGTTTTGCCGGATAACCATATTAATCCGGGGCAGCTTTCGGATCTGGAACGAAGGATGTTGAAAGAGGCGTTTGCTGTTATTGAACGTTTTTATTCTGTGCTTGATAAAATGTATCCCGCGGCCTGATCATGTTCAATCTGTTGAAACCGGCCAGCTGGCTATCTAACGCGGATCCTAAGCTGGTTGCCAATAAAGAATTTTTTTCCCATTTTGATCAAGGAAAACCCCTGGCAGAGTATAGTTTTGTGGTTTGCGACACGGAACTTACAGGATTGAATAAAAAAAAGGACGAACTGATTTCCATTGGTGCAGTGAAAATCACCAATTTGCAGATTGATTTGTCATCCATGTTTCATCACTTTGTACGACCAGAAGAGATGGCGCATACCCAGGCTACGCTTGTTCATCGTATCACACCGGAGCAGCTTGAAAACGCAGAACCAGCAGAAAAGGTGCTGCCGAGATTCGTTGATTATATCCACGGCAGTTTGCTGGTCGGGCACCATCTGATGCTTGATATGCATTTTTTAAACAAGGCAGCCAAGCGCATTATGGGGGGCACCTTGTCCAACCCGGGTGTAGATACCATGCGTATGGCACAGGGATATAACCGGGTGCGTCTTGGACATTATCATGAACATAACCCACGGGAGATTAGTTACAATCTCGACGATTTGGGCAAGGAATACAAGCTACCCGTTTTTAAACCCCATGACGCTCTGGAAGATGCTCTGCAAACAGCTTATTTATTCCTGTATTTAATCAAGAAATTCAGGAAGGGTGGTCTGATCACTCTCAAGGATATTTATCAGTCTGGAAGAGTTGGAAGTTTAAGATATTAAAAGATATTACAAACTATTAGTTCTGGTTGTTATTTGCACTTACGGTGTTGCTGTGAGGAGTGACGTAAACCCATGCAGGTAAGGAGTTGAACTGATTTATAAGCTGTGGTATAAACCACAGGTTAACGAATAAAGTGTTAAAATAATTTCCATATGGAGGAGAAAATTATGAGTGATGCTCAGAAGTATTGGCAGGCGAATATCCGACTTGTGATCGGATGTCTTATCGTCTGGTTTTCGGTATCGTTCGGTGCGGGCATATTGTTTGTCCATCAGCTGAACAGTATTACAATTTTAGGTGGTTACCCACTAGGTTTTTGGTTTGCCCAGCAGGGTTCCATTTATACCTTTGTGGCTCTGATCTTTTTTTACGCATGGCGTATGAATCAGCTCGACCGTAAATTCGGCGTTAGCGAAGACTAAGGAGATCAGAAATAATGACTAATTTACAAATGTGGACGTACGGTGTAGTTGGGGCGACCTTTCTGCTCTATATCTTTATTGCTATTAAGGCTCGTGCGACAACAACTGGTGAGTTTTATGTCGCCGGTAAAGGCGTACATCCCGTGCTTAATGGTATGGCTACCGGTGCTGACTGGATGTCTGCCGCTTCCTTTATCTCCATGGCCGGACTTATCGCTTTTAAAGGTTATGATGCTTCCGTGTATTTGATGGGTTGGACAGGTGGTTACTGTCTGCTTGCCATGCTCCTTGCACCATACCTCAGAAAATATGGTAAATTTACCGTACCTGAGTTTATTGGTGATCGTTTTTATTCGCAGACTGCCCGTGTTGTGGCTGTTATCTGCCTTATCGTTGCCTCGCTGACCTACGTTATTGGTCAGATGAAAGGTATCGGTGTTGCTTTCTCCCGTTTCCTTGAGATGCCTTTTGAAATGGGTCT
>JAOZLI010000273.1 GCA_029934915.1 Desulfocapsa sp.
GAACCCTTAAGATAATCATGGGGTAGAAAATGTATCTCGCAATAAAAAAAGTACAAGCCATTGAAGATTATAAATTGATAATCACTTTTGAAAATCAAGAAGAACGGATTCTTGACATGGTACCATATCTGGCTATCGGTAAATTCACAGAGCTTAAAGAAAAATCACTTTTCAACAGTGTCAAAGTACACTTTGATTCTATTGAATGGGCGAATCATATGGATCTTGACCCTGAGTTTATTTATCAGAAGAGTAAAAAGTATAAGAAGTTTCTTAAGTAGATAGGAATAACAATAGTATGCGTCACCTGCGCCGCCGTATTCTTTTTGACAGTTTTAAGCTGGCTGATCTGCTTATCATGGTTCTTGCCTTTGGTGTGGCCATGATTTCTGAGCAGCAGTCCAGTTCCTCGCCCCTTGAGCTCTTTCTGGCAATGCGTGTCAGTATCCTTAATCTTTTGTTTTTTCTAGGTTTTATGCTTTTTTGGCAGTCGCTTTTCACCTTTTTGGGCCTCTATTACTCCATGCGCCTGTCATCCAAACATTCTGAAGCGCTTGCTGTATTCAGGGCAACGACTCTTGGAACGCTTGCAATTTATATTGGTTCTATCCTGTTTAATGTGTCGCTTGTAACTCCGCTTTTTTTGTTTGTTTTCTGGCTTATAACCACGGGATTTACCATTATTTCCCGTATGGTTCTGCGAAACCTGCTGGGTAGAGTGCGGCCCAATGGTATGCATGTCTGTAATATTCTTCTCGTTGGAACTGGAGAGAGCGCGATTCAGTTTGCCGAGACAATTTTAAGAAAACCACATCTTGGTTATTCTCTTGTTGGTTTTGTTGATGGGCATTGGCATGCTGCAGATACTACATTTAAGGATTTGTTTCCCATGGTTGATCCAGCAGGTCTCAGTGAATTTTTACGAAGCAATGTGGTGGATGAGGTGCTGATCTGTCTTCCACCCAAGGAATATTATAATCAACATAAGGCGATCACCGCTGTTTGCTCAGAGCAGGGTGTGATTGTACGTATTCTTGCCGATTTGTTTTTCTCACAGCTTGCTCATTCCCGTGTAGAATATTTTGAGGGAAATGCTATTATTACTACCTATGCAGGAGGGGGGATGGAAGGGGTACCTCTTTTTTGCAAACGGTTGATAGATGTTGTTGTGTCAGTGATTTTGCTGATTACCATGTCACCTCTGTTTCTTTGTATTGCACTGGTTATTAAATTGAGTTCCAAGGGCCCTGTCTTTTTTGTGCAAAAACGCCTTGGGTTGAATAAACGGACATTCAATTTCTATAAATTTCGTACCATGGTGGAAAATGCCGAGGCAATGCAGAAGGATCTTGAAGATTTAAATGAGGCGGACGGCCCGGTATTTAAAATTAAAAAAGATCCAAGGGTTACCAGGGAAGGACGTTTGTTGCGGATGACCAGTCTTGATGAATTTCCACAGTTAGTAAATGTGTTGAAGGGTGATATGAGTCTAGTGGGGCCAAGACCTCTGCCCATACGGGATTATGAAGGTTTTGATCAACACTGGTTTAACCGGCGCTTTAGCGTACGTCCCGGGATGACCTGTATCTGGCAAATTGACGGAAGATCAGATCTGTCCTTTGAAGAATGGATACAACTCGATCTGCGCTATATCGATACCTGGTCTCTGGGACTGGACTTACAGATATTGTTTGGGACTATCCCTGCGGTATTAAAATGCAGGGGGGCCTCATAATTGTGCGTTGTGTTTTAGGGAATCTAGTTGTTCTTTTTTGCCTTGTGCTTAGTCCGGCAACCGTTGTTGCTGCAATTCCTGATAAAGGGTACACGAAGACTCTGGAGGATTTTTCTTCGGTGGTCTGTGTTGACGGGGATGCCTACCATTATAATAAGCTTATTGTTCGCAGTCTGAGTTATACCAACAAACGGGCCTTACGTGCCTTTACCCAGATAGAAAACCTGACAGAGCCCGAACTTATCGATGCACTGCGGGAACTGGTAATGGCAGAGGTTTCATTTCAAAATCTCCTGCTTCTTGAACAGTTTACCCGGCTTGATGGTGCGACCCTTCCTCTTGCGTGGCAATTCCTTGCTGCATTAAAAGAGCTTGATTACTCGAAGGGCAGGGTGATGACGCCGTTTGAGCAGATCAATGTGTTGTCAGCACCGGAGGTGTTTGCCTATATTGATCGTGTAAAAAAGATGGCCCATCCTGCTGCCTGGGCCTTTAAGGCCTATCTGTTGTTGGCTGGCCATGACTCGCAGACCATACCTGCCGGTTTTGAACTGCTTACCGGGATGAACGAGCAACAGCAGTGGGCTGCAGAGCAGTCTTGCCGCATGGATAAGATGAATGCTTATAATGCGCTGGAACTTTTCAAATTGCTGCCCAATCTGTCTAAAACCGATGCCTGGAATGCCAGAGGGCTGTTTAAGCAGGATACCGATCCAGCTACCGCCTATTGGTGGGTAAAATATTATTTTGATGAAGAACAAGAACAGAAAGAGTGGCTCTTCTTTGCCAGATCTCCTGAAGAAAAGGGATTGTTTTTAAAAGGACTTGCGGAATCTTCTGATTTTCAGACCTGGAAAATCAATGATCTTCATTCTGTTACCGATCAACTGGGCCGGGAAATATCCTCTGCGACATTGCGTGCTGGATCTAATAGTTATCTTTTTAAACTTTTTTATCGGCTTGACTGGAAAGTGCAGGAGAAATTCAAAAATTCTTTTGAGGCTGCATTAAAAAAAGGGAAGAAGAGCACAGCCATTGTGGTTTTACGTTCTGCTACAGGCAAGGCACGTGTTCAGGCAGCGCTTGATATCACCACCATGCATAATTATATTTTACTTTCCAAGGGCAGTGAGCTGTATGATTCTTCCTTTCGGGATATTCTTGTTCCCATCTTAGACAAACGAATAGCTGAACGGTTTAACGGCAATCTGTTACAATTTTTATTGGCCGTTGATCCACTGAATAATCATGTATCCGATTTTATCATCAGTCTTGCCCAGCGTGGAAAGCTTGCTGTGTTTTTCCCGGAAGATGAAGAAGAACAAAAACAGGTGCTTGATCTGGTTACGGCCTCAGCATTTCAGGATGAAAATAGTCTGATTCTTTTTTCGGCAACGTTTATGAAGTTGCTGGAAACCATAGAACCTAAAACCAGAACCTATCTTATTGGAGAAATGCTTTCTGCCATTCGGCAGGAGGATACTGTTTTCAGCCTGCAGCTACGGGTGATCTTGCAATATTATCTGCAGTATTATGGCGAGTTTGTAGGTGAAGTGGATAAGATCCGTATTCAGATGATGATGTATGAATATGGGGCTGTTCCTCTGCAGTTGTATAGTAAAACTGCCTTTAAAGAATGGAAATCTGACGGTAAATTATCCAGTTTGTCCGTCTTTCATTATGATGATGATGGTCGGCAGTCTTATTTTTCAAATTGTGGTTATTTGCAGAAAAAAGGGTATCGGCCTCGTGTCTCACCTTTTTATCAGTTAGGTGCACCACCTGCAGTATTGGCTGAGGCCAAACGGTTGGCGGGATCGTACTCGAAGCATCCCAGTACATCTTTAAAAGGTTTGTTTCGATTGCAACAGAAAAATCCCTTTGTGGTGGATTGGGTGAAACGAGTGAAGGGGATTGAAATTTCTCATTCAGTGTTTATTTTTCAGGGAGATCATACGCAGCAGGAGTTGTTGAAGCAGT
>JAOZLI010000274.1 GCA_029934915.1 Desulfocapsa sp.
TCGAGATGAATCCAGGCCTCGGCCACATGGGGGCGAACCTCTCGCAGAAAATAGGCATGAATATTTTCATCTAACGGGATGGACTCATTATCTTTCAGGTTGCTGTCCTGCTCATATTCCAGATACTCAGTTTTGTTGCCCACTGGATACAGGCCAAAGTCTGGTAAATATTCGGGGCTGGTTTGCAGATATTCAAGCAGTTTGGCCAGTTTGTCACCTTTAAGCTTATGCACTTTCTTGATGACCTTTTCGGCTCTGCTCTCCTGCCAACTCATGGCGGCCAGGATCTTCTTTTTGGCTGGGGCAGGGAGTGTGATAGTCAGTTTCTTTAGGGCCTTGTTCACATGGATTTTGAAAAGGTTGAAGTCAAGAAATTGCTCCTGGCCGACCTCATCCATAAGTTGCTCGGCAACAGTCAACAATTCAAGCTGGTCATTCCAGGTTTTGCTGGTCAAGAGGGCTTTCTTTTGCTTGGCTTTGAGGTTGATTTCCTCAGTTTCCAGATACTCTTCAATGTCCTTTTGATGTTGTTTAAGGTCGTTGTAAACAGTGTCACCAAACTGCTTGTAGGCCCAGCTCATTTCTTCGGCAAGGGCAGGGAGAAAGCGCAGATTGGCAATTCGTTCTGGCGTAAATTGTGCCGCCAGTCGTAAAGGACGGGCAATGGCTACCTTGTAATAACCAAAATCATTATTTTGAAAGACCTTGGAATGATCGTTTTCTACCATTCCATCATAGAGGCTAATGATCTGCTCTATGTGCTGGCCTGAGAGTTTACAATTCTTTTTACCAAGATTTTTGCGGAGCTTCTCAAAATAACTGGAAGCATCAATGAGTTGTACTTTGCCTTGTCTGGCTTGCGATTTGTTATTTGAAACAATCCAGATATAAGTAGTTATGCCTGTGTTATAAAATAGATCGGTTGGTAACTGGATGATAGCCTCCAGCCAGTCCTGCTCTATGATATGGCGACGGATATTTGATTCCCCACCGCCAGCATCCCCAGTAAAGAGGGAAGAACCATTATGGACACTGGCTATGCGAGAGCCTAATGGCGAATCACTAGTGCGCTTCATCTTACCCACCATCTCTTTTAAAAAGAGAAGCTGGCCATCTGAGGACCGAGGGGTGGCATCTTCTAAATGGGCTACACCCCAGTAATCGTAAAGGGTAACCTGAAAGCGAGGATCAACTACATCCTTGCCGTCTTTAATGAATTTGAGATCGGTTTTCCATGATTTTCCATAGGGAGGATTTGACAACATGAAGTCAAAACGGATGGCAGAAAACTCATCCGTTTCCAGAGTTGAACCAAAACGGATGTTTTCAGGGTTATTCCCCTTAATCATCATATCCGATTTACAAATAGCGTAAGTCTCGCCCTGACATTCCTTGCCGTAAAGATAAACATCGACACCAGCGGCAATCTTACCTTTCTGGTCAATGATAAAATCCTGACTTTCTGTGAGCATACCACCTGAACCACAGGCAGGGTCATAAACTGTGAGAGGGTTTGGCAGTTTATCTTTTACAGGCAAAAAGAGGATATGGGTCATAAGATCGATAACCTCACGGGGGGTGAAATGTTCACCTGCCTCTTCGTTGTTATCCTCGTTGAATTTACGGATCAGTTCTTCAAAGACATAACCCATGCCAAGGTTTGATAGCCCATCGAGTTTGCGGCCATCTGGTGCTGTTGCGTCATGTAGCCCGACATTCACCTCTTCTGAAGTGAATTTTTCAATAACATCATGGAGGATATTGGCCTGGGCCATTTTACTGGCCAGAGTGCGCAGGTCAAAATGAGTGATGATTTCTCTGACATTCTCACTAAAGCCATCAAGGTAATTGCTGAAATTGGCTTCCAGTTGTGAGGGGTTACCCAATAGTGATTTTAAAGTAAAGCGGGAGACATTGTAAAAGAGCCGTCCAGAGGCTTCATATAACCCTTCTGGTTCCATACTGGTAAGGCCAACATCTTCCTGTTGGAAGCGCACCTCTTCAAGAACTTCATCTTTGCTTGGCTCGAGTAGAGAGTCGAGCCTTCGAAGGACAAACATGGGCAGAATTACATCCCGATATTTCCCACGGACAAAGATGTCCCGCAGGCAGTCATCGGCAATTGACCAGATAAAAGAGACTATTTTGTTGTGGGTAGTGTGATTCATTTATGATCCAGAAGGAATTGTCGTGAAAAATCAGTAAAATGTATATGAGATATATAGCTGTTAATTCTATCAGTAAAGCCTTTGTTTGGGAATTTATTAATTGTGATATATGCCCTATACAGGATCCCTTGAACGCAGCGGGACAATATTGCAGAGCACAAGAGAGAGAGAGAGAGAGAGAGAGAGAGAGAAAAAAAAAGAATCAATATACAGAGTAAAATTGTATAATAGAGTTTTGATGTGTTTATGTTTTTACTGTAACATATTGAAAATAAAGTGTAAAAAATACGCACTGGTTGTGGTTGTGTAATTAGAGGTCCTGTGCTTGAAAATGTTGTAATTTCAGAAGATTACACTGATTTGTAAACGCAGCACCATATAAGCGCAGATGCTGCGTTTATGTTTTCTGTGAATCAATTGATGATAATCTTGCATTGGCCTCGTTTGGCAGTTTCGAAGCTTATTCGTCCCTTAGCTTCCAAGTTTCGTAGCAAGGTTTTGAGCTCTTTACCAGTAATTTCGTGGGAATCCTTTAACTCTGTTCTGATCTTTTTCCCGTGTTGTTCTCCTCTGAGTAGATGTTGTTTTGTTATAGTTTCTCTCCGTGGTAGTGCCTGAAGTAAGTCGTAAAGTAAAGAGGTGGCCTGGTGCCAGCGTTGTTCTGCAAGATTCATCAGTGTGGGCATTCCTGCCTCCCCTCGTCGAAAACACATCGGGCTGCTGCTGTTGCTGTAATTGGAAGAACTGGTCAAGGTAAAATAATCGTCTTTGTTGTCGTCAAGGTTACACTTTTTGGCTATGCCAGCTGTTAGGGGCTCCAGGATAAGTCGAAACCTCGTGTTATTGTCAAAAGGTAACCGTTCACCAAGCCTACTGATTTACGGCAACCTCATGTCTGTAAGCGTTTACCAGTGCCTTATATTCGTTCATTTGGGACTGCGCCGCATACTGGTGCTATGTAAGCAGGTCACAATGGATGAAGATGAGGTGCTGGTGAACGCTTACGTCAAAAGCACTGGCCCCTCTGCCAGTTCGCTTCCCTTCTCCCTTTCCTGTGTGGTGGGCAATGATGAAACCACAACCTGTCTGAGCAACAATTTTCTCCAAAAAGAAAAGCCATTGTGTGGCGTGATCATTGTTGTTTTCTTCCAGGCCATAGAGGCGGCTCTTGGTGTCGACAATTTTTAAATTTTGCTTTAACAGCTTCTCTTCCGATTGGCTGAATCGGCAAGATTGTTTTTGCTGGTAGATTTTATCGTGGATTCTTTCCGCAGGGTCTTCGACATTTACCAGCATAACTTTTTGGGGTGTATCTACTGAAAAAGGCACAATATCTTTTCCTGAGGCAATTGCCATGGCCATCTGAGCGAGTAAGCTGCTCTTGCCCATCTTGCCATCTCCTAACATCTCTCCGATTTGCCCTTTGGGGATAATATTATGGATGAGCCAATCCATTTCAGGTGGTGGGTTTGACAGCATTGTACCACAGCACGATTGCCCAAGATGATTACGAGATCATCAAAGGCATGGTTGAGACACT
>JAOZLI010000051.1 GCA_029934915.1 Desulfocapsa sp.
CTCGCAAAGACTGATACAAACAAAAACGTAAAAAGAGCAAAAAATACTACGAAACTTCCAGAATACGCTGACTGGAGCGAGCCTCAAACCCTCTTGCAGATCGCGTAGACTTCGAATTCTTAACCGGACAATACTGGGTTAAGACACGAATTTTCTATTATTGCTCAGATTTTAACACCGCAAGAAAAGCACTTTGTGGAATATCGACATTGCCCACAGTCTTCATTCGTTTCTTTCCGGCCTTTTGCTTCTCAAGAAGTTTTCGTTTTCTACTGATATCACCGCCATAACATTTTGCAGTTACATCTTTTCGAAGAGCTGAAATATTTGTTCTGGCAACAAAGGTGCCGCCAATGGCTGCCTGAATGGCAATTTTAAACATCTGTCGTGGAATTTCATCTTTTAAACGTTCACAGGCATGTAAGCCTCGTGCTCTTGAGTTCTCCCGATGAACAAGCTGAGACAGGGCATCTACGATTTCGCCATTTACTAAAATATCCAGTTTAACCAGATCACTCTTGCGGTAGTCGTAGAGCTCATAATCAAACGACCCATACCCTTGTGTTATGGATTTTAATCTATCATAAAAATCATAAATTACTTCGGCCAGGGGAAGCTCGCAGGTAAACTCGATTCGCCCGGGCATAGGGTAGTGATAGTTGGTGTTTTCGGCACGTCTTTCCATGCATAGGGTCATTAACGCCCCCATATATCGGTCTGGAATGAGGATGTTTGCCTTTATGTAAGGTTCTTCAACCCTGTCAATATGCATTGGATCCGGAAAGTGCGCGGGGTTATCAACCTCTAGCATCGTATTATCTTTGAGATAAAAGTTATATTTTACCGAGGGAACCGTAAGGATAAGTGAAATGTCAAATTCCCGCTCCAGGCGTTCTTGAATAACCTCAAGATGTAACAGACCTAAAAATCCACATCGAAACCCAAAACCGAGGGCAGCCGAGGTGTCCTTTTGAAAGGTAAGAGCAGCATCATTAAGCTGGAGTTTCTCAAGAGCTGTGGCCAGGGCATCATATTCATCGGTATCAATTGGATACACTGATGAGAATACAACCTGTTGTACTTTTTTAAAGCCTTCAAGAGCTTCTTCACAGGGATTGTCGCTAAGGGTGATAGTGTCACCAGGGCTTGTATCGCTGACTGTTTTGACTCCGGCCAGGATATAGCCAACTTCACCGGCACTCAACGTTTTGGTGGCTTCCCTTTTTACTTTAAACAGCCCAACCTCTTCAACCCGGTATTCGACATTGTTGGACATAAATCGTATGGTATTACCGGCTTTAACTGTTCCATTTATCATTCTGATGGATATGATAGTGCCACGAAAGGCGTCGTAGCTGGCGTCAAAAATAAGGGCCTGTAGAGGGGCGTTGGGATCTCCAACCGGTGCAGGGATGTATTTGGCAATGGCTTCAAGGATTCCTTCAACACCCTCACCAGTCTTTGCAGAGCAGTATTGAATAAGCTCTTCATCCAGGCCAAGATCATCCTCTATTTGAAGTGCGACTTTTTCCGGTTCTGCAGAGGGTAGATCTATTTTGTTGACAACTGGAATTATATCAAGATCGTTTTCCATAGCCAGATAAAGGTTCGCTAGAGTCTGGGCTTCAACCCCCTGGGCTGCATCAATGAGCAGAAGTGCGCCTTCACAGGAGCTGAGTGCCCGGGATACCTCATAGCTGAAATCCACATGGCCGGGTGTATCTACAAGGTTGAAAACATACTCTTCTCCATTTTGGGCAGTATAGGGTAGGCAGATGGTCTGGCTTTTAATGGTGATGCCGCGTTCACGTTCTATATCCATATTGTCAAGCAACTGGTCTTGAAATTCACGATCAGTTACCTGCTGACAGAGTTGGATCATTCGATCAGCCAGCGTGGACTTTCCGTGATCTATATGGGCGATGATTGAGAAATTGCGTATGTTTTTCATGATCCGTTAGATTAAAATATTTTTGCAGCACAGGAGGTGCTGTTTATTAGCAGTAACAAAACCTTGCTTTTTAGCACAAACGACAGCACAATAAAACAGAATTAATATGATTAGATAGTGGATAGGAGGAGCAGGGTTTTGTTCTGGCGGCTAAAGGTGCTGATATTACAAGGTAAAAACCTAATGCTGCTCTTTTTCCTGTGGTAGATAATGATTGCCATTTTATCTGTTTATAGTAATAATAAAAGATTCATTGATGAAAAGAATATAATATCCAAAACATAGATTGAGATACGAGGATATGGCCTCAAAAAAAGAAGAAAAAAAAGTAGAAAAGAAAGAGATTAAACCAACTGCAAAACAGGAACATCCACTGGTAGCATTGTCTGAAAATGACAATTTGCCAATGGCAAGCAATCCTGCTTTACATCGTTACCTTCAGGAAATAAGTCAGTATGAGTTGCTGAGTCGTGAAGAAACTGAAGAGCTTGCCATTAGTTTTCGTGAAAATGGTGATCAGGAGGCGGCGTACCGTCTTGTTTCTGCTAATCTTCGTCTTGTGGTCAAAGTGGCCATGGATTTTCAGAAATATTGGATGCAGAATTTTATGGATCTTATCCAGGAAGGAAATGTGGGGCTTGTTCAGGCCACCAAAAAATTTGATCCATACCGTGGAGTCAAATTTTCCTATTATGCTGCCTATTGGATTCGCGCCTACATCCTGAAATTTATTATGGATAATTGGCGGCTGGTGAAGATTGGTACTACCCAGGCGCAACGTAAACTCTTCTTTTCCCTTAATAAAGAGAAGAAACTGCTTGAAGCGCAGGGGTTTAAACCTGAGGTGAAACTTCTTGCAGAACGATTGAGTGTTAAAGAAAGTGAAGTTATTGAGATGAGTCAACGTATGGATTCCTGGGATGTTTCTTTGGAAAGCCCGGTTCGGTCTGACTCTGATGATGAACAAAAAAGTTTTATTCCTTCCGGTGGCCCTGACATTGAAGATGTTGTTGCAGGGGTTGAGATGAAAACTCGTTTAACGGAGTTGTTAGAAGTTCTTAAAATTAAACTCAACGATAAAGAAAAGATGATTCTTGAGGAACGTCTTCTCACCGATGAGCCATTAACGCTACAAACCATTGCAGATCGTTTTGGTATCTCCAGAGAACGCGTACGACAGATTGAAGTGAATTTATTGAAAAAGATGAAGAAATTCTTGGAAGTAGAGATGCCTGATATCGTAGATTTTTTTGATGGTAAGCGTATGGTGCAGAAGGTATGAAAGTTCCACTTCTTGATCTTGGCGTTCAATTAGAGCCACTCCGTGATGAAATAGTCGCTGCGGTAACGAAAGTCATTGATTCCACCACTTATATTCAAGGGCCGGAAGTTATTGCTCTTGAGGAAGAAGTGGCGGAGTATTGTGGTGTTGCTTCTGCCGTTGGTGTTTCCAGTGGGACAGACGCACTGTTGGTTTCCCTTATGGCTCTCGGAATTGGGGCAGGGGACAGGGTGCTTACCACCCCGTATTCTTTTTTTGCCACTATGGGTGTTGTCCTGCGGCTTGGAGCAGAACCTGTTTTTGCCGATATTGATCCGGTTTCTTATAATATTGATCCCGTTAAAATGGCAGAAGCTCTTGAACAAGATCATGGACGGACGATCAAGGCAATAATTCCCGTACATCTGTATGGCCAGTGTGCAGCAATGAAACAGATCAACGAAATTGCTAAGAAATATAATGTTCCAGTAATCGAAGATGCTGCTCAGGCTATAGGTGCTGAATATCCTGATGGAAATGGTGCTTGGCAGAGAAGTGGTGCTTTGGGACTGGCTGGTTGCTTTTCTTTCTTTCCCAGTAAAAATCTTGGAGGCGTAGGTGACGGGGGGATGGTTGTCAGTAACGACAAGGCCTTTGCAGAAAAGGTCCGAATGCTTCGAAACCATGGGGCGCATCCCAAATATTATCATGCTGAAGTCGGGGGTAATTTTCGTCTTGATCCCATTCAGGCAACTGTTTTACGTATTAAATTAAAACATCTCGAATCCTGGCACGCTGGAAGACGTGAAAATGCCAATACCTACAACACACTCTTTGCAGGAACCTCTCTGCCGGGTGGTGGAAAAGTGAAAATTCCATATGCTGCATATGAAGAATATGCGAGTGGGAATGAAACCGATAAGAATTTTCACATCTATAATCAATATATTATTGAAGTGACAGAACGTGATAAGCTGATAGAGCATTTACACAATAATAATATCGGTTGCGAAATTTATTATCCTCTCTGTTTGCACCAGCAAAAATGTCTTGATGGGAACGTAACGTCTCCTTCCATGCCCAACGCCGAACACGCTGCAAACGTAACGTTGGCCCTTCCCATTTATTCTGAATTAACGATTGAGATGCAGGAATATGTTGTCCAGCAAATTGATTCTTTTTATCAAATGTAATGGTGCCTCTGTTACGATTTTTTCTTTTTCTTTTTCTAATTCTTGCACCAGGCGTAGTTCTGGCAGATGATGAAACGACAACTCCTGGTATTGCCCCCAAACATACTATTATTCTTAAAGATCACACACCTCAGCCCGAGTGGATGCAGCTTTGGGAACGGGCGAGAGTGTATGCAAGAGCAGGGGATGCAGTACAGGCTACCCAGTTATATGCCAAGCTGCTTTTAGAAAAACCAAAGATTGAAGAGGCACTTCGTGAATATGTTCTGGTTTTGATGGCTGACAGGCAGTGGAAAACTGCCGGAATAATGGTGCAACGACTCCTTGAGGAAAACCCTGATTCTCTGGAATATCAGTTGTATGGCGGACGAATTGCGCTTGCTTTAAAACGTTACAAACGTGCTTCCCATTATTTTGGTCAGGTTTACAACATGGCACCAGGGAGTCCTGGAGCTCTTGAGGCACTGCGTGGACAGATCATTGCTCTTAAAAAACAAGAGCGCATGGAACTTGCCTACCCTTTAATGGAACAATTCTATTTACTGGTTCCCCATGATGCTGAGTCCATTCGTCTTCTCGCTCTAGCCAGTCTCACACTCGGTTACAAAGATAAGGCGGAAATGTATTATAAAACTCTGCTTAACGAGTTTGAAGCCACAGAAACAGACTTTTTTCAAAGTGAGCCACTCTTTACAGGCAGTAACGATATCCAAATGGCGATGCTTTGCTGGCAAGGTTACCTGACGTACAATTCGTTTTATCTCCCATTTCATCGAAAACTTTCCACCTATTATTTGCAAAGCGATACCAGGGAAAAGGCTTTGCCTCATCTTCTTGTTCAAATTGCCCATGGTGATGATCAGGCTACGTTTTTCCTTGAGGCAGGTAAGTTGTATCTCTATGAAGAGGGACGCCCGGATAAGGCGCTCTATTATTATGATGAGTACAAAAAACGTAAACCCGGTGATACGAGTGTAGAGAGTGAAATAAAACGTATCCAGGCCATTCTTGCCAATGATCTGCTGGTTATTGTGGAAAATGAAGGTGCCTGGAATTTGTGGCGGGATCTGGCAAAAATTGTCCCGGATCGTCTGGCTGTCTATTATTCCATGGCGAAACAGTTAGAAAAATTGGATAAACCTCAGGAATTACGAGAGGTTCTTGAGATTATTCATCTCCATAATCCGGCAGACCAGGATACTCTGTTTCGACTTGCAGAGTTAAGCTTTATAGCTGGAGATCTTACGGCCTCCACCCTGGCAATGGATTCTTTGGAGGATGGCAGAAAAAGTGGGCAAAAGTATTTTCTTTTACGTGCAGAACTGGAAGAACAAAAAGGTTACTTATCCACTGCTCTTTTTTATTATAAATCGTACCTGACCCTTTCACCCGGTGATTATGAAACGGCATTACATTGTATGCCAATCGCTGGCAGGATAGGTGAATTTGAAGATCTCAGGTATTTCTTTGGTCTTATCACCAAAGATTCTTCGGAAACTCGAATGTTAAAAAAAGCCGCGTTTTCATATGGTGATATTCTTGTTCAAAATGGATTTTACTCCACTGCCCGAATATTCTATGAAGAGCTTGCAGGTGAGTGGAAGGCTGCTGATTCCGAACGGATGGTTATCTATGAGCAAATAGCTAAAATCTTACAGTCTGAAAAATGTTATTTTGAAGCAGAAGAACAATATAGAACGCTGTTGCTCAACAGTAATGGTGAGAAGAGATATATAACTGAACTTGTACAAAACGCACTCCTTGCGGGGGATTGGCTTAACGCCTGGCAGTGGCATGAGTTTAAGGTGCTGGACAGTAAAGATCTTGGAGATGATTCCATGGTACGAAGTGATTTGTTTCTGGAAAAGCTGGAAATTCTTTCAAGATCAGGTCTGCTTGACGTTGCCATTGAGCTGGCTGAAGACTATCTTGAACAATATCCAGAGGAGGATCTCTTGAAAAACAGGCTCTCCGAATTGTACTACCAGGATGGGGATTATTATAACGCAAGCCTGGTCTTTTTGGCGATTCAGGATAGCAAAACGAAAAACGCTGTTTTGCAAAATCTCCTTGAAGATCATAATACAATCACAAAAACAAACTCGGCCGGGATGGCATCCGATTTAGGGCTATTGGAAAATGCTCTACAATATGAGATATATGGTGACCATACAAAAGCACTTGAAGTGATAGACAGATATCTGGAGAAATATCCCAATTCCGTTCAAGGCAAGGTTTTACGTGCTGATCTTCTCTACGCTTCCGGTGATGAATTTACTACGCTTATGCTTTTTCAGGAAATTTCAAAAAAATATCCTGGGGAAAAATATTTTCAAGTACGAATTCAGGAATTACAATTTGAATTAGCCAAATTTGAGCAACTCGTTATCAATCTTGCCCCGCAACTCTATCTTGAAAATAAAAAAGAGGAACTGGTTTTTGAAAAAGCTCTGCATCCAACAATTGCAACATTAACGAAGAAACAGCAATTACTTTTAGCGAGATCTCTGTGGGCAATCAAAAGAAATGGAGATTCGCTTCGAATTTATTCACTTTTTTTACAACCACCAGTGGATCAGGAATTTTCAAAGCGATTGGCACGTGCCGAGGTTATCTTGCAATTACCCCCGGCCAATCGCAGCTTTTGGAATCATGTCACCTTCACTAGTCCCGCAGAACCTGATAGATTAACTGTTGTGATGAGACCACAATTTACAAGAGATAATATTGGAAGCGACACTGTTACCATAGCAACGGAATTATATGCTGACTATCGTTGGCAGCATATGGTGGCAACCGAGCTTGCAGTTCGTCAGGATATGGATGATGGCAATTACTACGATGCCATGAAGGAATATCAAAAAATGTTGTATGACAACCCTTCCATGGAGAGTTTATTTGATTTGGCTGGCATATACAGTCGCCTTGGATTCCTGGGAAAAGAAGCTGCACTTTATGAGGTCATTCAAGCAACAAGCCCGGGATATCCGAATCTTGATGAGGCGATGCAGCGCAACCGCCTGAAAAGAAAACCACGATTGGCAGGCTGGTACGGTTATGATACAAAAGATGGACGGGATGGGTATTATGATAACAGGCAGCAGGCTGCAGGACTTGAAACATGGTTTATGCCGAGTCTTAAACACCAGGTAACTCTCGACTATGGTCGTATCTTCAGCGAGTCCATGGATGGGCAACAGGAATTGTGGCGCGATCGTTTACAGGCTGAAATGCAATGGAGTCCTTCCTATGATCTTGATTTTTATTTAGGGATAGGTGGAGATAGAAGAGATAAGAGCTTAGGGAATACGTTCCTCTATGATTTTAAAATCAATGGCAGGCTGGGTGATATCGCAGAAGGGTTTTTGAGCATTTCGCAGGATCTGGTTGACGATACTCTTGATTCATTGGAAGCAGGTGTCACCAACACTGACTATGAAGGAGGGCTGCAGTTGGACTTGTTGCCCAGATTGTTTGGGGGCGCAAAGTATCTCTATAGAGAATATTCTGATGGCAACCACCAAAACAAATATGAACTGTGGACATCGTATATAATACATCCTGAGCCTACCCTGTTGCAATTTAGATATGATTACGAACTCTCGCATAATGCCGAGACGAATAATCCCTACCAGGAGAAAGATCACCCTTACTGGAGCCCCAAAGAATATTGGCAGCATCTTTTTAGCATTTCTTTTGAGCATCAACTGGCGGAAAATGTTCTTGGCCGGGGGGCGCCAAGTTATTACACTCTTGAATATTCATTGGGGTATGAAGAGGGGGGATATGATAATCATCAGTTTAATGCCCAGATTTATCTTGAAATTAGTAGGCATTTTCTATTAAATAGCAGTTTCGATTATATTAATGGCTCAGAATATGAGAAGAAGGATTTTCTTCTTTCCCTAATTTATCGATGGTAAAAGTTGAGAACTTGTAAATTGTACTTTGTATTCTTTCTGAAGCAGATTTTGCTATTCAGGATTTTGTTTTTTTATTGGAGGAGTAAATGGTTGAACGCATTCCGATGTCCAAGGCAGGTCATCTAACATTAAAAGAAGAGTTGCATAAGCTTGAACGAGTCGACCGGCATGATGTTGTAAAAGCCATAGCAATTGCCAGGGAACATGGCGACCTGAAAGAGAATGCAGAGTATCATGCAGCCAAAGAACGGCAGGGACTGATAGAAGGTCGTGTCATGGATCTGAAGGATAAGCTGGGTAGAGCTGAAATAATAGATTGTACAAAAGTACGTTGTGATAGGGTGGTTTTTGGTACCGTTGTAGAGTTGCTTGATATGGATACCGATGAAGAGGTTACGTATCAGTTACTGGGGCCCGAAGAATCTGACGTGAAGAAAGGGTCTATTTCTGTTCTTTCTCCTCTTGGTCGGTCCATGCTGGGAAAAGAAGAGGGTGATGATGTGATGGCACAAACTCCAGGTGGAAGCAGGGAGTTTGAAGTGTTGTCGATTACTGCCTCATCGTTTGCCTAAGGCTTGATCACCAGTGCTTGACATTTGGCTATTCAGCGTCATCTGAATGGTCAGGAATAGCGCTGGTGACTATTACAATACTTTATTGTAATGATGCATCGGGTTCAAGTATGCCGCAGTGAAAAATTTCAAGAATTTGATTCGTTGCTTCTTCCAGTGAGTATTTTGTGGTGTTTGTCACCGTCCAAACTCTGGATATTTCATCAAGTGCTCCAAAAAAAGCACGTTTTGCAATTCCCGGTTTGATGGAGCTGCGATAAATACCCTGTTCTTGCCCAAGTTTTATAATCGTAGAAATAATGTTTACGTATTCACTGAATTTGTTGTTGCGGTAGTCTTTAATAAGTTTTGCACTCTGTCGTAACTCTATTTGGATAACCTCGGCCAAATTTTTGTTTTTCTTCATGACGCTGAGATGTTTGGTTGCAAAAATTTCGAGCATTATCCTGGGATCTTCTTCTGCGGAAAGAAGCTTTTGAACCTGTTCAATAAGATTGCCAATCTCTTCTTCGAAGACAGAGATAAGAATATCAAACTTATTATTGAAGTAGAGGTAAATAGTTCCATCGGCAACCTTGGCTTCTTTGGCAATGTCGGATATTCTTGCGTTGAAAAAACCTTTTTTTGCAAAGACCTTAGTTGCTGAACGAATAATTTTGGAATGTTTGTCTGCTGATTTCATGCTGTTGAGTAGTTGCGGTCCAGATGGTTCGACTGATTAGAAAAAAAAGATACAGAAAAATCAGTTATAAATGAATGGTTACTCATTCATTATTGTCCTTTATTTACAAAAAGTCAATCACTCGTCGATTAAATAGTATTTTTTTTGACTATTCTGGTTTATATCTGCGTGTTTTACCTGGTGGTGATGGCTAATACTTGATGGCGTCGTAAAAACTCTTCATCTTCTTCGTCACTGCAAATTTACTGTCATTACGACGTACCTAAGTACGCCTCATTCCATTAAATTTGCGTTCCTCGAATATGAAGTTTTTTACTTAGCCATCTAACGTTTAGGTTTTTACGAGCTTGTCAATACTTGAGCCGTAATGAATCCGAATCGTAATTTTTTTTAAATTTAAGGAGTACACTATGAAAGTTCTGGTAGTTGGTTCTGGTGGTCGTGAACATGCCCTGGTCTGGAAAATTCGTCAGAGTTCAAGGGTTAAGCAGATTTATTGTGCACCAGGTAATGCTGGAATCAAAAGAATGGCAGAGTGTGTGGATATCAGCGTAACAGATGTTGATGGCCTTGTTACATTTGCCAAGGATGAAAACATTGATCTCACCGTTGTGGGGCCTGAACTTTCATTGACGGCAGGTATAGTGGATGCATTTGAAGCAGAGGGCTTGCGTATTTTTGGTCCCACCCAAAAGGCTGCTATTCTAGAGGGAAGTAAGGTCTATACCAAGGAGTTTTTGGAAAAATATAACATCCCAACTGCTCAATTCAAAGTGTTTACCAGTCGTAAAAAAGCAAAAAAATATATTGATAAATGTGGTGCTCCCCTGGTTGTGAAGGCAGATGGCCTGGCAGCTGGAAAGGGTGTTATTGTTGCTGCTACTGTTAGTGAAGCGAAAGAAGCCGTAGATCTGATTATGAAGGATAAGGCCTTTGGTGATGCTGGAAATAAATGTATTGTCGAAGAGTGTCTGCAGGGTGAAGAGGCCTCTTTTATAGCCTTTACCGATGGCAAAACAGTCCTTCCGCTTCCAACATCTCAGGATCATAAGGCTGCCTACGATGGTGATAAGGGGCCGAATACCGGTGGTATGGGTGCATACTCCCCAGCTCCTGTGGTTACTGAAAAAATAGCCAACTACGTGATGGAAGAAGTGATGCTTCCAACCATTCAGGGGATGGAAAAGGAAGGGCGCCCCTACAAAGGAATGTTGTATGCTGGTTTGATGATTAAAGGCGATGATGTAAATGTTCTTGAATTCAATTGCCGTTTTGGAGATCCTGAAGCACAGCCTTTATTGATGCGACTGAAGAGTGATGTGGTTGATATCTTTGAAGCAGCCATTGACGAACGACTTGATCAGGTTGATATGAAAATTGATCCACGCCCCACTGTTTGTGTGGTTATGGCAGCTGGCGGCTATCCTGGTAAGTATGAATCTGGAAAGGCTATTCGGGGTTACAAAAAAGCTTCAGATCAGCGTGGTGTTGTAGTGTTTCATGCAGGTACAACCATTCGGAACGGTAGGGTATCCACCGCAGGTGGCCGTGTGCTTGGTGTTACAGCTGTTGGAAAAGATCTTCAGGCCGCAATAGATAATGCTTATAAGGCTGTCCGGATGATTTCCTGGACAGGTTCTTTTTATAGAACAGATATTGGTGCTAAAGCTCTCTCGGAACGTCAGGAAATAGATGCAAGACCCAAGGTTGGTATCGTCATGGGCAGTGATTCTGATCTTCCTGTTATGCAGGCTGCCGCTGATTTTCTTAAAAAAATGCAAATCCCCTATGAAATGACAGTGGCCTCGGCGCACCGGACACCGGAACGTGCTGCCAAGTATGCTGATACCGCTCAAAAACGTGGGCTGAAGATGATTATTGCAGGAGCTGGAATGGCTGCACATCTTGCTGGCGTTCTTGCTTCACATACAGACTTGCCTGTTATTGGTGTACCGTTGGATGCTTCTCCTCTTAATGGTATGGATGCTTTGCTGGCAACAGTCCAGATGCCTCCGGGCATTCCTGTTGCCACCATGGGAATAGGCAAACCTGGTGCAAAGAATGCAGGTGTTCTTGCTGCCAGGATATTGGCCCTGGAAGATAAAGCACTTGCTGAACGCGTGGTGCAATTCAAAATTGATATGGTTGCAGAAGTGGAAGAAAAAGCCAAACGAATTGGTGGCTGATTTTGCCTGAAACTTC
>JAOZLI010000275.1 GCA_029934915.1 Desulfocapsa sp.
TCAGGAATAGGCTTTACTCGCGGTTTTGCTTAAATACCTACTATTGCCCGTGGCATGTTCTCTTTTTGGGATACTGTTTGCTTGAATCAATATTGGGAAGAGATGTTTTAACTCTCAAAAATTGATCTTCAAACCTGAGATGTAGTAGACACCTCAGGTTGGCAGAGGTGAGTTAGAGATTAGTATTGGCTGGGCGAATCTCAACTGTTATGAGACAGCTTTTTTGGAACTATGTGGAAAAAACGGTTTATGGTGCTTGCAGGAGGATTTTCAAACCAATACTAATCAAAACGATCCCCCCAAGGGCTTCAACCCTTCCTCCCCATATTGTACCGATTTTACGACCGAGAAGCATCCCGGCAACAGTCAGTGCAGCAGTGATAATTCCTATAACAACCGCCGGGATCCAGATAGCAACACCAAGCAGTGATAGTGAAAAACCTACCGCCAAAGCATCAATACTGGTGGCAATGGAAAGCATGACCATGGTAGCACCCCGTGTCGGATCACGTCGTTCTATGCCTTCGTTGTGGTCTGTTATCGCCTCATAGATCATCTTGCCACCGACAAAGGTAAGCAGGGTAAAAGCTATCCATGGGGCGTATACGGTAACGAACTGCTTTAATCCAACTCCAGCAAGCCAGCCGATAACCGGCATTCCCCCCTGAAACAGACCGAAGTGAAAACCGAGTCGAAACAACTGTCGCCCAGTAATCGGGTTAAGTAGGACACCAGCACTCAAGGCCACAGCAAAAGCATCCATAGCTAAGGCTACAGCTACTCCGATTAATGTTAGTAGATCCATTAGACTTTTTTTGGAATGAAAACTCAGTAAATTTATCACAAGGTCTTGAGCTCTTTAATCCCTTGTATTTCGTTCACCACCTGGCGAACATCAGCCAAACATCATCGCTCTTTCGGGTTGGTTGATTCACAATTGCATTTCCCGTTTTTCTTTTCACTCAAGATACGGTTCATGATTGTGGAAAGACCATTTTTATCATAGTCTTTCTTGATGACCTCAGCCTGCAACCTATGCTTAAACAATACCTGAATTGTCAGGAGGGTCTTGTTCTGTACAATGCCCCCCCATCCTGGCGTGCCGGGATGGGGTACTTATCAACAATGCTTACGCATCCATAAACGGAGTTAGCTACATTCAGGTAAAAAGAAAATATTTTTATAATTCTTTTTGACCATTCCACCAGCCTTTTTTGCTTGAGCCGCATCACCATTTTTGAGTATAGCAATCAGTTCAGTAATAGCATTTTGCCCATCTTTAATCACCATCGCAAAAGCATCCTTGTCTGAAAGTGATTCGTTTGCATTCCCAACGTCTGCCCATTTAATGCCCAACCAGTCACCATAGCGATGCGCGAGATGTTGCAAGTGTTCTGTCGAGCTGTCTTCAGTGATACCGTCCAGAACGATTTCCATGGCTTCATGAAAATCATTGATCTTGTCATTGAGCGAAATAATCCCGGCGTCAACCCGCATGCGCCATAATGAATAACGCACTTCCTCAAGATGAGAATGTGCCTTTTTCACCTCTCCTGCCTTGAGCATTGCCAAAGCCTCTTTACCAACAGCTACCGGTCGTTTTATTTTTTTATCAAAGTCAATCGTCTGGCTTAATTTGTCCGGGACATCACCTGCGTATTTATTGGCAAGCATATCCCAGGAAGTTATAAACTTTTGCACTATTTCAACGGCCTTCTCCTGATTGCTTTTCTTACTGGTGAGTGCAAGAGATTTTTTATATAGTCCATATGGTTCCACAATGTCTTTTGTGAAAAAATCGTATCCCGAAGCCATTACCAATCCTGGTGTAGCTAGTAAAAACATACATACCGCTACACATTTCATTCTCATATGAGACTTCTTCTTCTGTTCCATTTTTTGATTCTCCTTGTCTAATACAATAGGGTTTATTGTCAGGCTTTTGTTGCCTGATGACAATGTCACATTACATTCTGATTTACTTCCACCTAATCAAAGCAAATTGAATGTGCGGTTCTAATAGCATAAAGTCAAATGCCATACTCGAATTCTTTGCCACTGTTACGCAAAGACCATGCCTACAGCGTAGGATTTTATGAAACTTGTATAATTCCAAAGTGAAAGGAATAATAGTTTTTTTGGGCAAATGTGAAAGACTCTCTTCTTTCGACAAAAATGTCGGTGAATGCAAAAAATGTCGAAAGTGGGTGTAAGGCTTTGCGATCACAGCGCCCAACGTTACAGTATTTCAATAAAGGGAATTTATAACCGTTTTTTTATGGCCGTACTGCCCACACTTTCTCCCTCTTTTTGGGTGAACTCGCCACTCAGACAACCAAGGGCGGTGTGCACCGCACAGCCATTCTCCATGGAGGCCTGTAAAAGCCGCCCTTCACCGATAAAACCAGCCACAAAGGGTGAAATGGGTTTGTGGTATAAATTATACGAAGAATCCCACTGCAGGATTTTACCGCTCTGCATAACTCCCACCACATCTGCCAGCGCAAAGGCCTCTAACTGATTATGGGTGACAAACAGCGCACTGGTCTTGCACTCTTTTAAAATGGATCGAACCTCTGTGGAGAGTTTTTCACGCAGCGTTACATCCAGGTTGGAAAAGGGTTCATCCATCAGGAGGAGCCGAGGGCGCATGGCAAGTGCACGAGCCAGAGTCACCCGCTGCTGTTGTCCACCGGAGAGTTCGTGGTGGAATTTATCTGTTTCGGTGGATAAACCGACTATGTCCAGGGTTTCAAGAATTCTTTGCTGTTTTGCTGTAGCTGTAAGTTCCTTCAGGCCAAAGGCGACATTATTATATACGGAAAGGTGGGGAAACAGTGCGTAATCCTGAAAGACCATGCCTATTTTACGTTTAGCCGGTGACGTACAGATGCTCTTACTACTGAGCAGCCGGCCTCCGAGCCGGATCTCGCCCGCTGATATTTCTTCTAAGCCGGCAATGGTTCGAAGTACTGACGTCTTGCCGCAACCGGACTCGCGAGCAGGCAGCCGATCTGTCCCTCTTTAAGGTTCAGAGACAGATCTTTGATCACCGGTTGTGCATCGTATGACATTTCAATATGTTGTATGTTCAGTATACTATTCATCTGGTGTACCTATTTTTCGCTGTTCCTCATAAAAAGAATAATGGGTAAAATTCCGGCCAGAACAGGGCTGACTGCAGGGATTGCTGCACGTTCCCATTCCCCTTCCGAGGTGAGCTCGAATATCTTTACACTTAAAGTGTCCCAGCCAAAGGGGCGAGTCATAAGAGTTATGGGAATTTCCTTCATCACGTCCACAAAAACCACAGTGAGGGCTGTGAGGGCACCTCCCTTAAGAATGGGCAAATGGACTTTGCCAAGTATTTTCAGACCCCGTAATCCCATAAGCCTTGCAGCCTCATCAACGCTGGGGGTGATGCGGTGCATGGTACTGTCAACACCTTTAAAACCAGCAGCCATAAAACGGATGGTGTAGGCCAGCAGCATGACGAGTATGGTTCCCTGCAAGAAAGGCCGCACTTCGTGTCCGGAGATGGAGGTGAAAAACTCAGCCAGAAAGTTATCGGTGGCGGCAATGGGAATAAAAATTCCCACAGCCAATACTGTACCGGGAAGACCGTAACCAAGGATTGCCAGACGAATCAGTGTCTGGGTTAGCTTGTCAGGATGGCGTCTTTTGGCATAGGCCAG